>JAIUNA010000079.1 GCA_022565265.1 Roseinatronobacter sp.
GCCCCTTGCTGGAACTGGTAGACAGACCAGACTTAAAATCTGAGGCTCGTATGGGCGTGAGGGTTCGAGTCCCTCAGGGGCCACCATGCACCCAGTTGAAAACAGCACTCTTGCAGAAATTTCAGTGGGCAGAATTTGAGCATCTTGATCATAGATGGTGCGGGTGGAGGGACTTGAACCCCCACGCCTTGCGGCGCCAGAACCTAAATCTGGTGCGTCTGCCAATTTCGCCACACCCGCATCTGAGTGCTCCCTAGCAAATGCTATCGGCGGATGCGAGAGGAAAAACGCTTTCGGACTTCCCAAAACACCGCCCCAAGCTTTGCCCATTCCCGCCCGATTTTCGCCCAATTTGCGGGGGATTGTCACCCTTATGGAAACAGTAAGCCATAAGGCACCTGTTATCATAGCGTCACAATCGCATGGCATAGCCGATGCAGGAGTTTTGGGTCATGTTTGCAGGCAATATCTCGCTTTCTACGGCACTGGCCCCGCGCAGGGCGGTTGCAGATCTCATTGACACAACCGCAGGCTTTGCCGCCGGGACGCGCTTGCGCAGCGTGATCGGGCCGCGCCGGGTGGAAGATTTGCGTATTGGTGATTTGCTGCTGGATCGGCATGCTCGGCTGATCACCCTGCACAGCATCCGCAGCTTTGTGATTGAGGCCGAAGAACTGGTGCAGATCGACCCCTCGGCCTTTGGGATAGGGGTGGCGCCGGGGCGCCTGCACCCAAAGCTGATTGTGGGGGCTGGCCAAAGGCTGGGCGTGCGCGATTGGCGCACGGATATCCTGTTTGGCGCGGCCAGCCTTGCCCCGGCCCGCCGCCTTGTGGATGGGGTGCATATCCATCGCAGCCCGCAACCTGCGCGCATTTTTCAACTGGGCTTTGGCGCAGATGTCTTGCTGGATATCGGCGGATTGGTTGCGCAGGTGCGTGGCTAGCCAAAGGCGATTCGCGCTCAGATACCAAGCCCACGCAAAACGCGGGGCAAGGCTTCGGGCAGATCTTCGGCAATCAGCGCAGGCCCATGGGCAAGGGCGCAGTCCACATGCAGCCAGACGGCCATCTGGGCGGCCTGAAACGGGGCAACCCCGCGCGCCAACAGACCCGCAACAAACCCGGCCAGTACATCGCCCGCGCCTGCCGTTGCCAGCCAAGGTGCAGCACGTTCGCGCAAACTGGCATGGATGGACACCTCTCCTTGCGGGGTTGCGACCACGGTATCTGCGCCCTTGAACACCACCACCGCGCCACTGCCCTGCGCCGCGCGGCGGGTGGCTTCGATCTTGGACAAGCCGCTTTGTGCCAGATCAGGCCATAGTCGCGCGAATTCGCCCGCATGGGGGGTAAGCACACAGACCGCATGCAGGTCCGCGCGCAGATCGGCGCTCTGCGCAATCAGGCTGAGGGCATCTGCATCCAGAACCGTAGCGCGCTTGCTGGCCAAGGCCGCCCCCACAAGTGCCGCTTCTCGCGCGCCAAGGCCAAGGCCGGGGCCAAGGCAAAGCGCATTCACCCGCATATCGGCCAGCACCTGCGCCAGCGCTGGCGCATCTTTCACAGCGCGCAGCATAACCGCATCCAGCCGCGCGGCGTTTTCAATCAGTGCGGCAGGTGGGCACCCCAGCGTAACCAGCCCCGCCCCGATCCGCAGCGCTGCACGCGCGGCCAGACGCGCAGCCCCGCCCCTGCCCACGCCGCCCCCCAGCACAAAGCCGTGGCCATGGTGGAACTTGTGCCCCTGCTCCTTGTCCAACTCTGCCGCCACGGGCGCGCGAATGGCGCGCACAGGCCGCAAGCCCTGCGCCTGAAGTGCGGCAAGCTGCGGCCCACGCCCGATATCCACACAGCGCAGCGCCCCGGCCATGCCCCCGGCAGGCATCAGCATATGCCCCGGTTTCGGGGTTTGGAATGTGACCGTCATATCCGCCCCCCGCGGCAGATATGCGCCGTCGGCCAATATCTGCCCGCTATCCGAACACAGGCCCGACAGAATATCCACTGCAACAATCCGCGCCCCTGCGGCCTGTGCCTGTGCCAGCGGCTGCCAGAGCGCGGGCGCAAGCGGGCGCGCTAGCCCTGTGCCAAAAAGTGCATCTATAACAATCGCGCCCGCAAACTGGGTATCTTCAAGGCTGGCATGGGTTTCGCCCATGCGCGCCCATGCCTGCGCATTGGCCTGCGCATCGGGCGTGGCGGAGGGCATGGGCGCAGCAAGCGCCACCTGCCAGCCCTGCTGCACCAGCAAACGCGCAATCACATAGCCATCGCCCCCATTATTCCCCGGCCCGCACAGCACTGCCGCACGGCGCGGCGCATCGGGCCATTGCGCGGCAATCATGGCCACAACCCCCGCGCCTGCGCGCTCCATCAACTCCAGGCCCGAAACAATGCCCGACTCGATTCCAAGCGCCTCAACGGCGCGCATTTGTGCAGATGACAGGATTTCAGTCATATTTATGCGCGACCCGTTTTATTTTTGATTATTTTTTCATCGTTTTGCATATTTTTTATACCACTCCCGCTTTTCCACCAAGATCACGGCCAATCATGCACCCTATCAGATTGTCCAGCCGAGTCTAAAATGATCTGAACAAGGCAGATCGGCAAAACAGCCGGCCGCAATGCAGGAGCGAGGGGATGAAAAAGATCGAGGCCATCATCAAGCCTTTCAAACTGGATGAGGTCAAGGAAGCACTGCAGGAGATTGGTGTGCAGGGCTTGTCTGTGATCGAAGTCAAGGGCTTCGGGCGCCAGAAAGGCCATACCGAGCTGTATCGCGGTGCCGAATATGTTGTCGATTTTCTGCCCAAGGTGAAAATCGAGGTCGTTTTGCCAGATGAGCAGGTGGAAGACGCGATCGAGGCCATCATCTCTGCCGCGCGGACTGACAAGATCGGGGATGGCAAAATTTTTGTCTCTCCTGTTGAACAGGCCATCCGCATCCGCACCGGCGAAAGCGGCGACGACGCACTCTGACCGCGCCAGCCAATTTGGGCCAAGGCCCGGAAAACTCTTCTAAACGAAAAGGAAAAGAACATGAGTTCAGAAAACGTTCTCAAACTTATGAAAGACGAGGATATCGCCTATCTTGATATCCGTTTCACCGATCCGCGCGGGCGCATGCTGCATGTGACCATCGTGGGCGATCTGGTGGATGAAGATTTCCTTGATGAAGGATTCATGTTCGATGGCTCTTCTGTGCCCGGCTGGAAGGGTATCGAAGCCTCTGACATGAAATTGGTTTTCGATTTCGACTCTGTCTATATCGATCCTTTCTACGCGGAAAAGACACTGGCCATTCATGCCTCTATCGTTGAGCCAGATACGAATGAACCCTATGAGCGCGACCCGCGCGGGACTGCCGAAAAAGCAGAAGCCTATCTGAAGGCCTCCGGGATTGGCGATGCCTCTTATTTTGGGCCAGAAGCTGAATTCTTTGTCTTTGACAATGTGAAATACAGCGACAAGATCAATAAAGTAAGCTTCGAGGTGGATGCCGAAGAAGCCGCGTGGAACTCTGACACCACCTATGAGCATGGCAATTCCGGCCATCGCCCCGGTGTGAAGGGCCATTATTTCGCCATGAACCCGGTTGACGCCAATCAGGACATGCGCTCGGAAATGCTGACCACCATGAAAGACATGGGCATGAAGGTGGACAAGCATCACACCGAAGTGGCCTCGGCACAGCATGAGCTTGGCCTGATTTTCGGCACGCTGACAAAGCAGGCCGATGAGATTATGAAATACAAATATGTCGTGCGCAATGTGGCCGATGCTTACGGCAAGACCGCAACCTTCATGCCCAAGCCCATCAAAGGCGATAACGGCACAGGGATGCATGTGAACATGTCGATCTGGAAAGACGGCAAGCCCCTGTTCGCAGGCGACAAATATGCCGATCTGAGCCAAGAGGCCCTGTGGTTCATTGGCGGTATTCTGAAACATGCCAAGACGCTGAACGCCTTTACCAACCCCTCGACCAACAGCTACAAGCGCCTGATCCCCGGCTTTGAAGCACCGGTTCTGCGCGCCTATTCCGCACGCAACCGCTCTGGCTGCATCCGTATTCCCTGGACAGAAAGCCCCAAAGCAAAGCGCGTTGAAGCTCGGTTCCCTGACCCATCGGCAAACCCCTATCTGGCCTTTGCCGCACTGCTGATGGCGGGGATTGACGGGATCAAGAACAAGATTGATCCAGGCCCTGCCTCGGACAAAGACCTGTATGATCTGCCGCCCGAAGAGCTGGAAGGCATCCCCACCGTTTGTGCAAGCCTGCGCGAAGCGCTGGATTCGCTGGCGGCTGACCATGACTTCCTGCTGGCGGGTGATGTGTTCACCAAAGACCAGATCATGGCCTATATCGATCTGAAATGGGAAGAGGTTTATGCCTATGAGCATACGCCACACCCCATTGAATACACGATGTATTATAGCTGCTGATTGCAGTTTTGCACGAAAGAAAGCCCCCGCATTTGCGGGGGCTTTTGCGTTGCCAAATTGAGCGGAAGGTTTTTTTGGGGACGGAAGATTGGGGGGCTGCCGCCCCCCTACACCCCCTGCCTCAAGGGGGGCACGCCCCCCTTGAGAAACCCCGTGGATATTTGAGCCAAGATGAAAACCGCGCTCAGCGGGAAAGGCCAGCCGCAAGGCCCGGTTGATCGAGGGAGGCAAACCCGTAATGGCGCAGCCAGCGCAGATCGGATTCGAAAAAGGCGCGCAGATCGGGAATGCCGTATTTCAACATGGCGATCCGGTCGATACCCAGGACAAAGGCAAAGCCCTGCCATTTTTCAGGATCAATCCCACCTGCCTGCAACACTTTGGGATGCACCATGCCAGAGCCAAGGATTTCGAGCCAATCCTTGCCTTCGCCGATCTTGAGTTGGCCACCTTCCCAGGAGCAGCGGATATCCACCTCTGCCGAAGGTTCGGTGAAGGGGAAATGTGAAGCGCGGAAGCGCAATTCGACTTCATCGACCTCGAAAAAGGCGCGGCAGAATTCTTCCAATGTCCATTTCAGATGCGCCATGGAGATATCGCGATCAATCGCCAGCCCTTCGACCTGATGGAACATCGGCGTATGGGTCTGATCCATATCCATCCGGTAGACGCGGCCCGGCGCAGTAACGCGGATGGGCGCGCCTTTGGCCTGCATGGCGCGGATTTGCACGGGGCTGGTATGGGTGCGCAGCACATGGGGGGGACGATTATCGCCGGGCGCGCGATGCATGAAGAATGTATCATGCTCCTGCCGCGCGGGGTGTTCGGGCGCGATATTGAGGGCATCGAAATTATACCAGTCGGATTCGATCTGCGGCCCTTCGGCCACGGAAAACCCCATATCGGCAAAGATGGCAGTGAGTTCATCCATCACCTGGCTGATCGGGTGGATTGTGCCCATGGGCCGGGGCCGGCCCGGCAGGGTGACATCCAGCCATTCGGCCTGCAACCTTGCATTGAGAACCGCATCTTCCAACCCGGCGCGGCGGGCCTTGAGCGCGGCGTCTATTTCTGATTTCAGGCCGTTCAGGGCAGGGCCTGCCGTTTGGCGTGCCTGAGCATCCATCTGGCCCAATTCGCGCATGAGAAGGCTGATTTCGCCCTTCTTGCCCAAAGCGGCGAGGCGCACGCCTTCCAGCCCGTCCATATCGGCCGCGCTGGCGATCTGTTCAAGATATTTGCCGCGAAGCTGTGCGATAGCGTCCATACTCTGCCTCTTATGCCGCATTGTGCTGCCGCTTCGGGTAGCGGCTTGCCCGGAAAAATGCAACCCGCTCAGAGGCTGAGCAATTGCGCGGCAATGGTGAAATAGATCAACACGCCCAGCACATCGGCGATTGATGTGACAAGCGGGCCAGACGCTGCGGCAGGATCGCGGTTGAGCCGGGCAAAGATGAAAGGCAGACACATGCCAATCAGCGCCCCCACAAGGACGATCGTGATCATGGCCAGCGCCACGACAAGTGCGATTTCCGGCCCGCCGCGCCAGACGCCGATAACAGACACTGCAAAAGCCATTGTCAGGCCCAAGGCCAGTGCGATCAACACCTCGCGCGAGAGCAGCCTGCCGAAATCTGCGGGCCGCACATCCCCCGTGGCCAGCGCGCGCACCATCAGCGTGGCCGATTGCGTGCCCGCATTCCCGCCAGAGGCAATCAGCAAGGGCAGGAAGAACAGAAGCGACAGATGCGCGGCAATTGTATCTTCAAAATACGCGATACCTGCGCCGGAGAAGATATTGCCAAAGACCAGCAGCACCAGCCAGAAAATGCGCGCGCGGTACAGCAGTGCGATAGAGGCCTCTGCAACCGACATTTCCAGCGGTTGCACAATAGAGCCTTTATAAAAATCTTCTGTCACCTCTTCTTCGGTTACGTCCATCGCGTCATCGGCTGTCACAATGCCCACAAGGCGATCATTATTGTCCAGCACAGGCAGCGCCAGCAGGTCATACCGGGCAACAAGGCGCGCCGCCTCTTCCTGCTCTTCATCCGCGCGCACCCAGACGGGTTCTGTGTCCATGATCTCGGATACTGGCTGGCGGGGACGGGCTGTCAGCAAATCGCGCAGACTGACCACACCGATCAATTTACGCTCTTCATCGATGATATAGGCAGAATAGATCGTCTCGGCCTCGATGGCCTGCATGCGCAGCGCCTCGATGGCCTGGGTCGATGTCATCTCTGGCTTGAGGGTGGCGTAATCCGAGGTCATGACAGAGCCGACTGTCCATTCCTCATAGGCGGCAAGGCGGCGCAGATCCTCGCGCTCGGCTTTGGACAGGGCGGGAAGAATGGCTTCTTGCGCTTCCTCGTCCAGCTGCTTGAACAGGTCTGCGCGCTCGTCATGGCTCATGGCTGTCATCAGCGCCACCAGTTCGCGCCGGGGACTGCGGGTAGCCAGAGATGTCTGGGCGCGCGGGCGCAGATAGCCCAGCAATTCGGCCTGATCATGCAGGGGCAAAAGGCGCAGAACGGCCAGATCATCGCCATCCGCAAGTTCTTCTATCAGCGCCGCGATATCGGCCAGTTCCTGACTTTCGAGAAATTCACTGATCGCGGCATCTTGCTTTTCGCGCAACAGCCGCGCGACTTCGATTGCAATGAAACCCGCGTCAAAGCCTGCACCGTCGGTATCGGTGCCAAAACGCATTTCGCTGAGTGGTGTCTGGATGGTCATCACCAACCCCCTGTGCCGTGGCGCGCGGGGGCGGTTGCCGGCTTATCCCCGGCACACAGCCCGCGACGCGCGCGGATGAATTCTGATCTGTGCTGCGGAACGTGTCTGCCACACCCGACTGGAACTGCCGTCCATTGTTTTCCCATAAGATTGCGTCGCACCATAGGGCCGACAGGGTGGGTGATAGGGGCAAACCCGTTGAAAGTCAAACAGCGCGGGCAAGACAAAAGCGGGCCTTTGGTGCGAAGGGCAAAGAGGCAAAATGCGGAAATTGCGGCGGCCATGGGATATACGCAATCGCTGCTATGATTTTTTGGCGCAGAGCGCAGGCGCAGCCATGGTGCGAATCGCATGCCCCAATAACATCGCAGGCATGTTACAGGCCGATGACGGGATTTTTCGGCACATGTTTGGATTGAACGGCCGCCCCCCAAATACAGCGACCGGATGCCACGCCAAAATGCTGTGCAGCATCCCTTGAAATGTTCTGAACGCGCCTGACGGCCTATGGCAGCGCAGGGGCAGTGGCTGCGCCGGGGGAGGGATGGAGAACAACGCGATTGCGCCCCTCTGCCTTTGCCCGGTACAGCGCAAGATCCGCAGCTTTCAGGATATCCTCCAGCGCCCGACCATCGCGCCCCAGAACCCCAATCCCGGCAGAGATTGTAACCGGGGGCAGCGTTTGCCCCTTCAGGACAGGGGTGCTCTCTGCCACGGCCAGACGCAGGTTTTCAGCTTGCTCAAGCGCCTGTTGCTCTGTCTGGTCGCGGCAGAGCACCACAAACTCCTCTCCGCCCAGACGGCAGACATGCGCAGCATTGCTGATACTGCGTGTCAGCGCTGCGGCCACATCCTTCAGAACCAGATCGCCAACATCATGGCCGAACCTGTCATTGAACTGCTTGAAATGGTCGATATCGAGCGCAATCAGGGCAAGCGGCTTGCCCTCCCGCTCGGCCAGCATGATTTCGCGTGCGGCATGCTCAGAAAACCAGCGCCTGTTGTGCAGCCCTGTCAACGGATCGCGCACGGATTGTTCCTGCAATTCCTGCCGCAGGCGCACATTTGCCACGGCCAAGCTGATCTGTTCGGCACAGATAAGCGAGATATCCCAGCGGTTGCGCAAAGTCTCGGCACGCATATGGCGCATGACGCCGCCTTCTTCAAACCCATCAAAAACGATATGCATCAGCCCGATCGTTTCACCATGCGCAATGATGGGCAGACAGAAATAGGGGGTGTCGGGGTTGTCCACATGATCGCAGGCAAATTCTATCGGTTTCAGCCCGTAGGAATAGGCGCGCCCCCGTCGCAGCGCCCAGCAATCATCCGGCAAAATATGCTGTGCAAAATTCGGCGCTGTGCCCCAGCTTGTGACCAGCCCCAGCATAGAACGCGGCGTGTCATATATATACAACGCTCCATCTGCCTCTGGAATTAGCGTGTGCATGGCGCGTTTGATCACCATCAGCAATTCCGCGAATGATTTGGCAGAATAAAGCCATTCACTGGTCAGGGCCAGAAGCTGGCGTTCGGATTGGCGCAGCGCTTCGGCATGGCGCATTTCCTCATTCTGGCCTTCCAGCAATTTGCGTTCTGTAATGTCGCGCATAATGGCGATGAAATACGTATGCCGCCCAGTGACATCAAAAACCGGCGTCACGCGCAGATCTACCCAAAGCAACGCACCAGATTTGCCTTGTATCGCCGTATCAATACGGATTTCGCGCCGCTCTGACAGGGCTGTCTCGATCTTGCGCGTGGTTTCGGGGTCACTATCCGCCGCGCGCAGCACATCGGGGCACATGCGGCCAAGTATATCTTCCGGCGCGTGGCCCGTTTGCAAGCCAAAACCGGGATTGACCCAAACCACCGAGCAATCAGGTGCGCAAATAATCACGCCGTCGGATGAATGGCGCATCACAAGTTCTGCGAAAAACGCCTCTGACACCTCTGCCGCAGGGGCCATGATATCCTTTGCGCACATCCGGCCACCCTTCTTTCCCGAACCCTTCTGGAGAGAGCCTTGCATGATTTTCTTAATTTCTTCTTTCCTCCAAGACAGAATTCATCTCTGATCGCCCCCCCCATGACATCCTGCCCGATCCCCGTTACCGTGCCCGCGCAAAGGCCCTGCAAGGGCCGGAGGAGGAAAGGATATCTTATGCTAGACCAACCGACAGATCTGAAATCTGCGCTGAAAGACCCGTCATTGCTGGAAGAGCGCGGCTTTATCGCCGGGGAATGGCAGCATGCGGATGACGGCGCGCGGTTTGAGGTGCGCAACCCAGCGCGCGGTGATGTGATCGCACATGTGGCGGATATGAGCCGCGCAGAGGCCAGCCGCGCGATTGCCGCCGCCGATGCCGCGCGCCACGCATGGGCGGCGCGCACCGGCAAGGAACGCGCAGGCGTGTTGCGCCGCTGGTATGAGTTGATGATGCAAAATCAGGAAGATCTGGCGCTGATCCTGACAGCAGAGATGGGCAAGCCACTGGCAGAGGCACGCGGCGAGATAGCCTATGGCGCAAGTTTCGTGGAATGGTTCGCCGAGGAAGCCAAACGCGTCTATGGCGAAATCATCCCTGGCCACCAGCCCGACAAGCGCATCAGCGTGATCCGCCAGCCCATCGGGGTTGCGGCCTCTATCACGCCGTGGAATTTCCCATATGCGATGATTGCGCGCAAGGTTGCCCCGGCACTGGCTGCGGGCGGTGGCTTTGTGGCCCGCCCGGCCACTGAGACCCCGCTCTCGGCGCTGGCAATGGCAGTACTGGCAGAGCGCGCGGGCCTGCCAAAGGGTGTGTTGTCAGTCATCCCTTCGGCACGGGCCTCTGACATCGGCAAAGAATTCTGCGAGAACCCGATTGTTCGAAAACTGACATTCACAGGCTCGACCGAAGTAGGCCGTATCCTGCTGCGCCAAGCGGCGGATCAGGTTATGAAATGTTCCATGGAATTAGGGGGTAACGCGCCATTCATCGTGTTTGATGATGCCGATCTGGATGCCGCCGTGGCTGGTGCGATGATGTCGAAATATCGCAATAATGGGCAAACCTGTGTCTGTGCCAACCGGATCTATGTGCAGGCCGGTGTCTATGACGCTTTCGCCGCCAAGCTGAAAGCGTCAGTCGAGGCATTGAAAGTTGGGGATGGGCTGGCAGATGGCACCGATCTTGGCCCGCTGATTAGTGAAAAAGCAGTGCTGAAAGTGGAAGACCATATCCGCGATGCGCTGGAAAAGGGCGGTCAGGTGCTGACAGGCGGGCGCAGGCATGGCAATGGCGGCACATTCTTTGAGCCAACCATCCTGACAGGCGTGACCCAATCCATGGTCGTGGCGCAGGAAGAAACCTTTGGCCCACTGGCCCCTTTGTTCCGCTTTGAAAGCGAAGACGAGGTGGTCGGCCATGCAAATGATACGATCTTCGGGTTGGCGGCCTATTTCTATGCGCGCGATATCGGGCGGATCACGCGCGTTCAGGAAGCGCTGGAATATGGTATCATCGGGGTGAATACGGGCCTGATCTCGACCGAGGTGGCGCCTTTTGGCGGGGTCAAGCAATCGGGCCTTGGGCGCGAAGGCTCGCGCCATGGGATCGAGGATTATCTGGAGATGAAATACATCTGCCTCAGCGTCTAAGACATATGGCCCGAAGCTGGTTTCCGGTTTCGGGCCATATCGTATTGGTACAAGGCAGGCGCGTGAGAACCGCCCGAAACAAGCGTATCTTGCGGTGCCAAAAAGCCTTTTGGGCGCGGCGCAGGCTTGCAGAGAGACGGGGAAAGGTGCAAAGTCGCGCATCGCCGGGCCGGAATACGGCGGGCTAACGCCCTTGATTGCGTGCAGGGTCGCGCTGCTCCTATATCTTCAACCCGCCATTGGATATTTTGCATCAGGGCAAATAGCCGCGCGACAAGGCCGGATGCTTGGCCAATGCCGCGCCGCTTATGATTGCACCCCAATCACCTTGCGCAAGGCAGCCTCTATCTGCTCAGGCTGTTCGAATTCCAGCCGCACCGGCAAGGCCAGCACCTTGGCGCGAAATTTCGCAGGCAGGCGCACTGCGTCTTTCTCGGTTGTGACCAGTTGCGCGCCCAGCGCCTTGGCCTCCAGCTCCAACCGGGCCATGAGCGCCTCTGTCAGGGGCTGGTGATCGCTCAGCGCCTCGGCACGCAGCACAGTCGCCCCTTCGGCGCGCAGGGTGGCAAAAAATTTCTCTGGCCGCCCAATGCCAGCAAAGGCCAGAACCCGCAGCCCCGGCCATGTCATCCCCATTTTCAGCGGTCGCAGCGCCGCCCGCAAAAGAGGGCGCGCAGGCAGATCAGGGGCAAGGGTGAAGCGGCGCTGCATCTCTGGCGGGCCAATGCTAAGCACCATATCCGCCCGCGCCAGCCCCGCCGCGACAGGTTCGCGCAAAGGGCCAGCGGGCAGAACGCGGCCATTGCCAAAGCCCGTGGCCGCATCCACCACCACCACCGACATATCCTTTGCCAGTTCCGGGTTCTGAAACCCGTCATCCATGATCAGCACATCTGCCCCTGCCGCCAC
>JAIUNA010000080.1 GCA_022565265.1 Roseinatronobacter sp.
CGGCGCAGGGGGGGGGGTTCAACCGGGCGACGCAGGCGATGCGGCAGACCGGCTCTTCGTTCAAGCCCTTTCTCTTTGCCGCTGCGCTGGAAAACGGGTTTGAACCTTTTGACATTGTGGAAGATGCGCCGCTGACCATCACGCTCCCCGGCTCTGGCCCGTGGTCGCCGCGCCAGTATGACAACCAGTTTCATGGCTTTGTCACGCTGACAGAGGCGCTGGCGCGGTCGCTCAATACTCCGGCTGTGCGGATTTCCGAGGCGATGGGCCGCGCGCGGGTGCGCGAAGTGGCCAATCAATTCGGGCTGCACAGTGATCTGGCCGAAGGCCCGGCGCTGGCGCTGGGGGCATCGGAAGCCAATTTGCTGGAAATGACCTCTGCTTATGCAGGAATACTGAATGGCGGCAATGCTGTACGCCCCTTTGGCATTACCGAATTGCGCCTGTTGGAAGATGCCTCGCCCTTGTTCGCAGCCCGAAGCGGCATTGGTGATCGTGTGATTTCAGAGCGTTCGGCACAGGTGCTGACATGGATGATGACACGCGTTGTTGCCGAAGGCACCGGCCAGCGCGCGCGGCTGGACGGGTGGGACGTTGCGGCCAAAACAGGCACGACACAGGCCGCCCGTGATGCATGGTTTATCGGCTTTACCGCAGATTATGTGGATGGTGTCTGGATGGGCTATGATGACAACTCGCCGCTCAGCGGGGTGACAGTCGGGGGCTTGCCTGCGGAAATCTGGCGCGAAACCATGACCCGTGTGCATCAGGGCCTGACCCCCCGGCCCTTGCCGATGATCCAGCCGGAACAGCCTGTGTTTGAACCGCCCCAAGCTGCCCGGCCGCAGCAAGGCACAGCCGGGGCAGAGGGCGGAGCAAACCCCCTTGAGGATGCAATTCGCGGCGTTCTGGGGGCGATTTTCGGCGGCAACTGAGACCCAGCGCATGGCGCCGGGCGAGATATTGCCCGCAGAGTGGCGGCGCTGCCCGCTTTTGCTGAAAGACAGTTTTGCGCCGCAATGCGGGCGCTTGCAACACGCCCGGACGCGCACCTGTTTCGATCAGCCCGCTACCAGCCCTGCCAATTTCATGCGCAGCGCATCTACCGCAGCGACATAGCCCGACAGCGCGCCTTCGGCCGCAGGCAGGGCCGCGCTGAGTTCGGGGGCAAGCAGATAGGGGGCCGCCGCAAGGGCGGCCAGACCCACAGGCACAGCAAATCCACGCAGGAAGCTGCGCCATTTCGCGGCGGCGGTGGCAGGCAGATCAAAATCCGTGCGGCCCGCGCGACTGGTGGCAATGGGTTCCAGCGTAGCGCTGATATCGTCAATATCGGGAAAATTCGCAGGGTTGGGCCTGTTGGCAGCGTCTGCTGCGGGGGGCTGGTTGTCGTGCTGCGGCTGTGGCTGCGGTGCGGTGCTGGGCCAGGACGGGGCAAGGCTCTGTGCCATGTCACCTTGCGGGGCCCGCGCTTCGGCGGCGCGCAATCGGGCCTCGAATGCGGCTTCTTCGCGCAGAATTTCCAGTGCCGGGCCGCTGACAGTGCGCGGGGCCGTTTCCGCCGGCTGTGCTGCGGGATTTTCTGGGGCGGGCGAAGAGTGCGGCGCTTGTTCCGGGCGCGCGTGCTGTCCCTCCGGTGCGGCAGGGGTAGGGGCAATCGCGGTGGGGGCAATCTCTGGCGCGGCCTCTGCAATGTCGGCCTCTGCAATGTCGGCCTCTGGGGGGGGAGCTTCTGGATGTGGCTGAAACCAGATGAAATTGCACGCCGAACATTGAACTTCGCGTCCCTCTTGCGGCAAAAGCGTGGGATCTATTTCATAATGTGCTTGGCACCCTGGGCAAATTAGTCGCATCTATCTGACCTTGATCAAAACCGCATGCCGGGCATTGGCGCGGCGTTTCTTATGTTGTAGCAAGCACGCAGACGATCTCCAAGTTTATAAACGTTTTTTGTAAGGACAGGGATAGGGATGGTCACAGCGAAGGCGTGGCGTTTATGATCGTCTTTGACGGTGTTTCGCATGATTACGGCGGCGGGGCGCTGTTCCGTGATGTCTCGCTCAGGTTGGAGGGGGGCAGTTTCCATTTTCTGACAGGCCCGTCAGGGGCGGGAAAAAGCACCCTTTTGAAGCTGTGTTATGGAGAGCTTTTGCCCAGTTCCGGCACAATAACGCTTATGGGGCAGAACCGCCGCGCCATGACGCGCGACCAATTGGCGGAGGCCCGCCAGCGCATTGGGGTGGTGCACCAGGATTGCCAGTTTCTGGATCATCTGACTGTGGCGCAGAATGGGGGCTTACCCATGACAGCCACGGGGCGGCGGCTGCTGGATGCAGATCTGGGGGATTTGCTGGTCTGGGTGGGGCTTGCCGAACATGCCGAGGCCCTGCCGCCCACATTGTCCGGGGGCGAGCGTCAGCGCGCGGCTCTTGCCCGCGCCGTGGTTGCAGCACCCAGCCTGCTTTTGGCGGATGAACCAACCGGCAATCTGGATTGGGACATGTCGCAGCGTCTGCTTTTGCTGATGATAGAGTTGAACCGGATGGGCACGGCGGTTGTGATTGCCACACATGATCTGAACCTGATCCGCTTTGCCAAAGCCCATGTGAATGCCCGCGTTCTGCGCATTTCAGCGCGCAAACTGACAATGGCGGGGGCAGAGCTATGAGCGCGGCTGCGATTTCCGGTCTGGTTGTGCCACGGGCGGGCCAAAGCGTGTGGCTGGTGGTGTTCAGCGCGGCTGCAATGGGGTTTCTGGCGGTCTTTGTGTTGGCGCTGGCCACCAGTTCGGCCCAGCTTGCGCGCGGGTGGGAAGCGCAATTGGCGCAAACCGCCACTGTGCGTGTCTCTGCCCCGCCCGAAGAAATGGAGATGCAGACAGCGCTTGTGATGGAGGTGCTGCGCACCACGCCGGGCATTGCCGAGGCGCGCGTGATGGAGCCGCAGGAACAGGCGGCCTTGCTGGAGGTCTGGCTTGGCCCCGATCTGCCGCTGGATGCCCTGCCCATGCCCCGCCTGATCGAATTGCGCGAAACGCCACAGGGGCCAGACCGTCAGGGCCTTCGCCTGCGCCTGAGTGCCGAGGCACCGGGCGCCGTCTATGACGATCATACCCGCTGGCGCCGCCCGCTGGTGCAGGCTGCCGCGCGGCTGAAAGGGGTGGCTTGGGGGGCGCTTGTGCTGATAGGTGGGGTCACATGTGCCATCATCGCGCTGGCCGCCAGTGCCAGCCTCGCCTCGAACGGGCAGGTGATAAAGGTGCTGCGGCTGGTGGGCGCGCGGGATCGGTTTATCGCCTCTGCCTTTGTGCAACGCATTTCGCGGCTGGCGCTGTTTGGCGCTGCCTTGGGCACTGCGATCGCGATGGCCGCACTTTGGGCGCTGCCGGAACTGGGCGGGGATGCCTTGGGCGGTACGGCGCAGCACATGGCGGGGATCGGGTTTCAGGGGGCAGGCTGGCTTTTGCCGCTGCTGGTGCCGCCTGTGGCAATGGGGCTTGCATTTCTGGCCAGCCTTGCTACCGCCTTCCATGTTCTAAGAGGAGTCACATGATGCGCAAGGCCGCTCAATGGGTGCGCTCGCTCGTATTTATCGGGCAGATGTATCTTGCCATGCTGGTCGTGGCGGTTGTGTTTTTGCCTTATGCGATCTGGCGGCGCGATGGGGCCTTGAGGGCCATGCATGTCTATTGCCGCTATGTGCGCTGGTCTGCGGCAGTAATTGCGGGCCTGCATGCAGAGGTGCGGGGCACTGTGCCGGATGGCCCGGTTCTGATTGCTGCCAAGCATCAGTCCTTTTTTGACATTATCCTGATTTTCGGGGCTTTGCCGCGCCCGCGCTTCATCATGAAAAAGCAGCTTGTCTATGCGCCGATTCTTGGTTGGTATGCGTTGCGCGTGGGGTGTGTGCCGGTTGATCGCGGCAAGCGCGGGCAGGCGATCAAGGCGATGGTGGCGCGTGTTAAATCCGGGGCAGAGGCACCGGGGCAGTTGATCATCTATCCGCAAGGCACGCGTGTCGCTCCGGGGGTGCAGAAACCCTATAAGGTGGGCGCGGCGGTGCTATATGATGAATTGGGGCAGGATTGCGTGCCAGTTGCCACGAATGTGGGCGTGTTCTGGCCCCGTCACAGCCTGTTTCGCAAGCCCGGTATCGCAGTGGTGGAGTTTCTCGAACCCATCCCTGCCGGTTCCCCGCCCCGGACATTTCTGGCCCAGTTGGAACCGCTGATCGAGGAACGCTCGGAAGCGCTGCGTCAGGAAGCTTTGGCGCAACTGTCGGGCTGAAATGCTTTTCAGATGCGCCGCTCTGTGCCATCACAGTGCAAACCCATCTGAAAGGCCCCTATGCCCATGCCCGTTATCCATATTCTCAATGGCCCAAACCTGAACTTGCTGGGCCATCGCCAGCCTGAAATATATGGGCATGAGACGCTTGATGATATCGCCCGCGCCGCCGCTGTACTGGGTGGCGAATTGGGGCTGGAGGTGTTGTGCCGCCAATCCAACCATGAGGGCGCGATTGTCGAGATGATCCACGAGGCGCGCAAGGCCGCGCAGGGCATCATCATAAACCCTGCTGCCTATAGCCATACTTCCGTGGCAATTCTGGATGCGTTGAACACATTTGATAGCCCGGTAATCGAGGTGCACATTTCCAATATCCACAAACGCGAGAGTTTCCGCCACCATTCCTATGTCAGTGCGCGTGCCAATGGCGTGATCGCGGGCTGCGGAACCGAAGGGTATTTGCTGGCACTGCGGCATATGGCCAGCCTGCTGCGCGCGGGCTGATCCGATCTAAGACCTATAGGGGGGGCCAAATCCGCGCCGCGTTGCCCTATACTGACACTGGGGAGCAAGACGTCAAAAACGGGCACAACGCATGCGCGAGACCATGATCACCATGAAGGCTGTCACCATAGAGAGGGACGACATGATACTGGTGATCGATGACCACCCGCTGTTTTGCGAGGCCTTGCAGATGACATTGTCTGATGCCCTTGGGCTGGCGCGCGTGGAAACTGCAAGCTCGCTTGGGGCAGCGCTGGCAGCGCTGCGGGGGGGCTTGCAGGTGGATACGGTCATACTGGATCTGAACCTGCCCGATGTCGCCGGGCTGGACGGGCTGACACGGCTGCGCAATGCCGCGCCGGGCGTGCCTGTGATTGTGGTGTCTTCCATGGCCGAGGATCGGATCATCACCGCCGTTTTACATGCCGGAGCGGCGGGGTTCGTGCCCAAACACAGCCCGCGAGAGGCTTTTGTAGCGGCAATCCGCGCTGTGGCACAGGGTGGAACCTTTCTGCCGCAGGGCTATCGCCCGCCTTCCAGAGATGATGACGATGCCGCCACTCTGGCCGGGCGCAGCGCGGTAGAGCGGCTGGCAGAACTCACACCGCAGCAGGGCCGAATTCTGGCGCTGGTTTGCGAGGGCTATCTGAACAAGCAAATCGCCTATGAACTGTCGATCAGTGAGACGACCGTCAAAGCGCATGTGACAGCGATCCTGCGCAAGCTTGGCGCACAAAGCCGCACACAGGCCGTGCGTATAGCCAATTCCGCCAGTTTCGCCCAGATCCTGCGCGACACGGACAAGTCCTGATGCATCGTGCCGCGCAATATCTTTGCGCCGCGGTGCAAAACTGCGCTACACACTGTCGGTAGCCCTCTGCGCAGGGCCACGCAGCAGATAGCCAGAGGGAGGGGCTGGATGCTCAAGTCAGATGCATTCATTCGGCGTGCGCAATCGGCGCAGCCCGATACGGGCCGCGCAATTGCCGAAGTTCTGGCGCAGCTTCCTGCGTCAGATATGGCGCTGATCATTCTCTTTGTGGGCGAGGGGCATGATCTGGCGGTTCTGGAAGGCGCACTTTTGCCTTTGGCGCAGATCACCCAGATCATCGGCTGCACCACCGCCGGAGAGATTGGCGCGGGCGGCTATCTGGAGGGCCAGCTTGTCGCGCTGGGCTTGCCGCGCTCGCTGTTTCGTGTGGCCACCGGGTTTTTGGGAGATTTGCGCAATTTCAACCCCGAACGCGCCCGCGATCTGGCTTTTGAATTGCGCGCAGAGGTGACGTTTTCTACAGCGGATTGGGCCAATGAGGTGGCTTTTTTGCTCTCGGACGGGCTGTCACTGCGCGAGGATCAACTTGTCTGGGCCTTGTCCGAAGCGCTTGGCCAAAGCCCGCTTGTGGGCGGTTCGGCGGGTGACGGGTTGCATTTTGGCAAGACATTCGTGCTGCATGGGGGGCGTTTCATGACCGATGCCGCCGCGCTTGCGGTTTTGCGCACGCCTTGCCGGGTGACAGCGTTTCGCTTTGATCATCTGTTGCCCACCGAACAGCGCATGGTCGTGACAGATGCAGACCCCGCGCAACGGCTGGTGCGTGCGATCAATGGCATGCCGGCCGGGCCGGAATATGCCCGCATTCTTGGCAAAGACCCGCAGCAGCTTTCGCCCTTCATCTTCGCGGCCAATCCTGTTGTGTCCAAGATCGGGGATACCCATCATGTTCTGGCCATCCAGCGCGTGGAGACAGATGGCACGCTGCGCTTCTTTTCCGCCATTGAAACGGGGCTGGTGCTGCGGTTGGCGCAAAGCAGTGATCTGGAAGCCCATCTGGAGCGTGAATTGTCGCGCTTATGCGCAGATGGTGCCACACCCGTGATTCTGGCCTGTGATTGCATCCTGCGCCGGCTGGAGGCCGAGAACAGCCAATGCCGGCACAGGATTTCTACAGTGCTGGATCGGCATGGTGTGACGGGGTTTAACACCTATGGCGAACAGTTTAACCTTGTGCATGTGAACCAGACATTTACCGGCCTTGCATTTTACCCGCCTGAAGAAGATGTGGAGGGGCTGGATATTTCGGGTTTCGTGAGAGATGCGGCGGAGGCGCCCCTGAATGCCTGACACGATCCTTGGTGCTGGGCTGAGCCTTGAAGACCAGAACGCCCGGTTGCGCGCGATTGTCGCCGCGCTGATAGAGCGATCAGAGCGCGCGGCCCAAGGCCCCAACCGTCCGGTGGGGCAGCTAAACCATGTGGTCGCGCTGGAGCAGCAAATCCGCGCGCGCACCCGCGATCTGGCCGAAACGCTGGACAGGTTGCGCGTGGCCAATGCGCGCCTGTCACAGGCCGAGCGCGAGGCGGTAAGCGCGCGCAACAGCCTTGCCGATGCGCTGGAGGCCATGGGCGAGGGCTTTGCCATGTTTGATCCCAGTGATACGCTGACCATGTGCAACTCTCGCTTTTGTGCCGATCTGCCTGATGTGCGTCACCGGATCGGGCCGGGGCTTAGCTTTCGTGATTATGTGCGCATTGTCTCTGAAAGCCCGGCACTGAACTTGCCCGATGCCATGGCCCGTGCCGATTGGGTGCGCAAGCGGCTGGATAGCCACAGGCGGCGCGATGTGAATTTCATGGTGCCGCTGGTAGAGGAGCAGTGGGTGCAGGTCAGTGAACAGCGCATGGTGTCCGGCGGGACGGCTGTCACCCAGACAGATGTGACAGGCATGGTGCGCACAGAGCGTGAGGAACGCGCGAAACTGCTGGATGAACAGGCGCAGATGGTGCGCGCGACACTTGATCACATAGATCAGGGCGTTGTGATCTTTGATGCCAAGGCCCGGCTGGCGGGCTGGAACCGGCGCCTGCGCGAATTGTTCTCGCCCCCTGTGGATTTGCTGGCAACCGGCACGCCCTTTGTGGCCCTTCTGAACAATCTGATGCGGCGGCGGCAATTGGGGCGCGGCAATATCCGCGCCGTGCTGACAGATTGGGTGAACGGCCCGCCATACCGGGCACCTCTGGTGCTGGAAATTGTGCAGGATGAAGGCTCGGTGCTGGAACTTTCGGCGCAGGCCATGCCGGATCGGGGCTTTGTGATGTCCTTTACCGACCTGACCAAGGAACGCCGCGCCATTGCCGAGATGCACCGCCTGAACGAGACGCTGGAAGCGCGGGTGCGTGCCCGCACGATAGAGCTGGAATCCGCCCGCGATGCCGCCGAGCGCGCGAATGCCTCGAAATCGCGTTTTGTGGCTTCTGCCAGTCATGATCTGTTGCAACCGCTCAATGCCGCGAAACTGTTTCTTGCTTCGCTGGGCGCGATGGCCCAACCCCCTGCACAAGCCCGGCTGACAGAGCGGATTGTCAGTGCCTTTGGCTCGGTCGAGCAGATATTGGGCGCGCTTTTGGATATTTCGAAATTCGATATCGGCGCGGCGCGGGCCAAGACGGAAGTTATCGCGCTTGATCCGCTTCTGGACAGGCTAAGCGAGGAATTTTCGCCAATCGCGCAAAAGCATGGTCTGGATTTGCGGGTCTTGCCCTGCCGCGCATATGTGGTGACAGCCCCTGTTTATCTGAAACGCATCTTGCAAAACCTGCTGTCAAATGCGCTGCTCTACACACCCAGTGGCAGGGTGCTTCTGGGCGCGCGGCGGCGTGGTGGTGCGGTAAGGTTGGAAGTCTGGGATACTGGCCCCGGCATTCCCGAAGATAAGCAGGCCGAAATTTTTCAGGAATTTACCCGGCTGGATGCTGCGGGGCAGGATGGTGGAATGGGGCTGGGGCTGGCGATTGTGGAGCAGGCTTGCGCGCTGCTCAATCATCCGTTGGCGCTGCGCTCGGAATTGGGGCGCGGTACGATGTTCAGCGTTACGGTTCCGCGCAGTGACCAATTGCACAGCTTGCCTGCCCCCACAGTACCCCAAGGCGAGCCGCGCGGCGCGCTTGATGAGATGCTGGTTCTGGTGGTGGAAAATGACGCCAATGTGCGACAGGCAATGATGGGCGTTCTGGAAGATTGGGGCACAAGCCCGATCGAGGCCACCACTCTGGCCGAAGCCGAGGCGCAGATCACAGAGCTTGGTGTGCCGCCGGATGTCATTCTGGCCGATTATCAGCTTGATGCGGGCGAAACTGGCCTCGCGCTGATCGCGCAATTGCGCGCGCGCCACGGGCCTGTACCGGCGGTGCTGATCACCGCCAATCATAGCCCCGATCTGATTCAGGAAGCCGAAGAGCAGGGCATATTGCTGATGACAAAGCCATTGGCGCTGCGCCGCTTGCGCCGGGTGTTGCAGCAGATGCCGCTATATATGCATGCAGGCGCAGGGGCCGATACGGCGCGCAGGGGGGATCACAGTTACTGGCTTTTGCCAGAGGGGTAGGGTTCCCCCCGGATACTGATAGATATCCGGTAACGGTTTGCTCATGGCTGGGCTTGCGCATGGCACACCCTGCGCGATCTGCTCAGACCTGTTCGGGTGTCTTGTGCCAGACAGCCAACACCGCAAGAGGACAAAATCCCCCCAATTGCAGAGGGTGCAGCACGCAACAAAGGGTTGGAAGCCGCACGCGCGGCCCCTATACCTATGCCAGACCCAAATAGGTAAGAGAACACCATGCCCAACCCCACCGCCGCCATGCTTGTCATCGGAGATGAAATTCTCTCTGGCCGCACACGTGACGCCAATATGCATTATCTGGCCGGAGAATTGGCCCGGCACGGGATTGATCTGTGCGAAGTGCGAATCGTCTCGGACAGGCATGAGAAAATTGTGGCCGCGCTGAATGATCTGCGGGCCGATTATAACCATGTCTTCACCTCTGGCGGGATTGGCCCCACCCATGACGATATCACCGCCGACGCAGTGGCGGCAGCTTTTGGCGTGGCGCTGGATATCCGCGCCGATGCGCGCGAGATACTGGCCCAGCATTACGCCCGCACAGGGCTGGAATTGAACGCCGCACGCCTGCGCATGGCGCGTATCCCCGATGGGGCCAGCCTGATTGCCAATCCCGTTTCCTCTGCGCCCGGTTTCACCCTTGGGAATGTCCATGTGATGGCAGGGGTTCCGGCTGTGTTTCAGGCGATGGTGGCAGAGCTTTTGCCAAAGCTGGAAGGGGGCGCTGCGCTATTTGGCCAAAGCCTGACAATCCCGCGCGGCGAGGGCGAAATTGCCGAGAGCCTGAAGGCGCTGGCGCTGGCCTTTCCCACATTGGCCATCGGGTGCTACCCGTTCCAGCGTGATGGCGCTTACGGCGCGACAGTGGTTGTGCGCGGCGCAGAGAAGGCCCAGGTGGATACGGCCCTTGTGCAGCTTGCTGCCCTCTTCCCAGAGGCGACAGAGGCCAGCGGCGCATGACCCAAGCCCCTGCGGAGCACCGGCTTCTGGCCGCGCTGGAGGCCACTTGGCCTGCCGCAGGATATGACGCGCAGGCGGGATGGCTGCTGCGCAGCGGTGCAGGCGGGGGCAAGCGTGTCAGCGCGGCAAGCCCGCTTGGCCCCGCGCCCGATATCAGCGCCGCCGAAACGGCCCTACGCGCGCAGGGCCAGCGCCCCCTGTTCCGGCTTTGCGCCGAAGATGCTGCACTTGATGCCCGGTTGGAAGCGCGCGGCTATGCGCGCCGCGATCCAACCCTGATCCTTGCCGCCCCGGTGGCAGCGCTGGCCCAAAGGCCCGAACTGGTGCGCTTGTTTCCCCTTTGGCCACCCTTGGCCATCATGCGCGATATCTGGGCCGAGGGTGGGGTCGGGCCAGAGCGGCTGGCCATCATGGCCCGCGCGCATGGCGCGAAAGCGGCGCTTCTGGCCCGTATGTCAGACCGCGCGGCCGGAGTGGCCTTTTGCGCCTGCGATGGAGAGATCGCCATGCTGCATGCCATGCATGTCCTGCCCGCCCATCGGGGCAAGGGGCTGGGCAAGATGATCCTGCGCGGCGCTGCCGATTGGGCGCAGCAAGAGGGGGCGCGCTGGCTGGCGCTGGTTGTGACCGAGGATAACAGCCCCGCCCGCGCGCTGTATTCAAGCTGCGGCCTGCGCCCCGCTGCGCGCTATCACTACCGGGAGGAGACCGACCATGACAGACCAGCCGACAGCCCTTGATCTGCCCGCCACAAATATACTGCCAGAGCGCACGGCCCAGTATCTGGCCCTGTGCGAAGACAAGATCGGTTTCGTGCCCAATGTATTGCGGGCCTATCTGTTCGATCTGACCAAATTCGATGCCTTTGTGGCCATGTATAATGACCTGATGCTGGGCGATAGCGGGCTGAGCAAACTGGAACGCGAGATGATTGCGGTTGTTGTCTCATCGCTCAATCGCTGCTGGTATTGTCAGGTGGCCCATGGCGCGGCAGTGCGCGCCCTGTCGGGCGATCCGGCATTGGGCGAGGCGCTGGTCATGAATTACCGCACAGCGCCTCTTGCCCCCCGCACCCGCGCCATGCTGGATTTTGCGGCTTTGGTGACACAAGCCAGCGCCACTGTTTCTGAAAGCGACCGCGCGGCGCTGCGCGCGCAGGGTTTTTCGGATCGGGATATTTTCGATATTGTGGCAGTGGTGGGGTTCTTCTCTATGTCCAACCGCATTGCCTCGGCCAGCGGGATGCAGCCCAATCCCGAATATCATGCGATGGCGCGATGATATGGGGGGAGATTGGGGGGCTGCCGCCCCCCGCCGCCCCCGGCCACACGGGGGGCCCGCCCCCCGTGCGGCACCCCGGGGGGTTTTTAGCCAAGATGAAATCCAGTCGCGTGTTGGGGCACTGCGCTGTGCGTGTTGGCCTGATCTGCCCGGCACTACGGGGCTTTTACCTTGGAGTTTATCACTATCCCGCGCTGTCCTGTGCAGGAGCACGCACGCTTGAGGGC
>JAIUNA010000081.1 GCA_022565265.1 Roseinatronobacter sp.
CGCTATTCCTGCCCCTTTGCGATCTGCCCGATCGAGGCGCGCATTTTTGGCACAGAGCCGGAACGCGGGGATATCGTCGTCTTTCGTCATCCGGGCACCGGGGCAGATTATATCAAGCGCGTGATCGGCCTGCCGGGGGATCGTGTGCAGATGCGGGACGGGCAAGTCTGGCTGAATGAACAGCCAGTGCCCCAAGAACCCGCAGGCGATTTCATAGAGGTTTACGCACGCCAAGGCAGTGCAGGCCAATTTCCGCGCTGCGAGAATGCGCCTGTGGGCCAAGGCGGCGAATGCCGCAAATCGCGCATGATCGAAACCTTGCCCAATGGTGTCAGCTATCCGGTGCTGAATATCGTGGATGGCAGCGCGGGGGATAACACCCCTGTCTTCACCGTGCCGGAGGGGGATTTCTTCTTTATCGGTGATAACCGCGACAATTCGCTGGACAGCCGCATGCCCCGGCAAGTGGGCGGCGTGGGCATGGTTCCGTTTGATCACCTGATCGGGCGCGCGCGCCATGTGGTGTTCTCTGCCGAGGGGCGGTCGCTGTTTTTCTTCTGGACATGGCGGAGTGATCGTTTCTTCGCGAGGCTCTCGTGAAGCTATCGGCGGAAATTCTGGCCTTTGCGGCCCGGCTTGGGCATGATTTCGCGCGGCCAGAACTTTTGCACCGGGCCTTGACGCATCCCTCCATGTCTTCGCCCTCGCGGCCCGATAACCAGCGGCTGGAATTTCTGGGTGACAGGGGGTTGGGGCTGGTGATGGCAGAGGCCCTGCTTCAGGCAGATAAAAGCGCCTCGGAAGGCCAGCTTGCCCCGCGCTTCAATGCGCTGGTGCGCAAGGAAACCTGCGCCGAAGTGGCGCGCGCGCTCAATCTGGGCGCGGCGCTGAAATTGGGCCGCTCTGAAATGCTGTCGGGCGGGCGGCGCAAAGAGGCCATTCTGGCCGATGCCATGGAAGCGGTGATCGCCGCAGTCTATCTGGATGGCGGATTTGAGGTGGCGCGCGCGGTTGTGTTGCACCATTGGGGCGCACGGTTGCACAGTGTCGATGCCGATGCACGCGATGCCAAAACCATGTTACAGGAATGGGCGCAGGCCCGTGGCCAGACGCCCCCGCGCTAGCTGGAGGCCGGGCGCTCTGGCCCCGATCATGCGCCGGAATTCACCATCGAGGCCCAGCTTGACAGCGGCGAAAGCGCGCGCGCGGTTGCAGGCTCCAAGCGGCAGGCCGAACAATTGGCCGCGCGCGCACTTCTTGAACGGCTGGAGGCCGAAAAATGACCGAAACACCCACCCGCGCGGGCTTTGTGGCCCTGATTGGCGAACCCAATGCCGGAAAATCCACCCTCACCAACCGCATGGTGGGGGCCAAGGTTTCCATTGTCACGCATAAGGTGCAGACCACCCGCGCGCGCATTCGCGGTGTGGCGCTGGAAGGGGCTGCACAGATTGTGTTTGTGGATACACCGGGCCTGTTCCGCCCCCGCCGCCGTCTGGATCGCGCCATGGTTGCCGCCGCATGGGGGGGGGCTGCCGATGCCGATGTCGTGGTGCTGCTGGTAGAGGCCCATCGCGGCCTGACCGATGGCACACAGGCCATTATTGATGCGCTCAAAGAGCGGATCACCCCCAATCAGACTGTGGCCCTTGCCATCAACAAGATCGACCGTGTGAAAGCTGAAACCCTGCTGGCGCTTTCGGCCAAGCTGAACGAAGCCTATCCGTTTGCGCGCAGCTTCATGATTTCGGCGGAAAAAGGGCATGGGGTGGAGGATCTGCGCCATTGGCTGGCTGAACAAATGCCGCTTAGCCCGTGGCTTTACCCAGAAGACCAGATTGCCGATCTGCCCTTGCGCATGATCGCCGCAGAAATGACGCGCGAGAAACTGACCCTGCGCCTGCACGAGGAATTGCCCTATCAGCTGACAGTAGAGACAGACCATTGGCAAGAGCGCGATGACGGTTCCGTGCGGATAGATCAGGTTGTCTATGTCATACGCGATGGCCATAAGGGCATTGTACTTGGCAATAAGGGCGAGACGATCAAGGCCATCTCTACCGCCGCGCGCGCCGAGATTACCGAATTTCTGGGCCGCCCCGTGCATCTGTTCTTGCAAGTGAAAGTGCGCGAAAACTGGATGGAAGAGGCCGCGCGCTATTCCGAAATGGGGCTGGAGTTCCGCGACGGGAATACATGAGCGCACGGCTGGCCTCTGGTATCTGGGTATCGGCCTATCTGCGGCGGTTGCAGATAGAGGGCATCCCCGCCTATGTCATGGCGCGCGGCGATGCGACAGCAGGCGCGGTGCTGGTTAAACTGGCCGCGCTGGATGGAACCGCGCGCGCGCATATGCGCCAACACGATCTCGCAACCGGGCAGCGCGCATGGCATATCCTGACCCAAGGGCCAGAGGCCGAAGTCGATGCCGCCATCACCCGCCAGCGCAGCTTCGACCCCGACCTGTGGGTGCTAGAGGTGGAAGACGCCCGCGGGCGCGATTTTCTGGACGAGATGGGGTAGTGCCCCCAACTTGCGCGAAGGTGGCGCAGGAGGGGCAGCTGTTGGGGGATTCGATTTGCACTTTTGGCGCGGAACAAGGGCGTCAGCCCGCCGCGCATCGCCGGGCCGCCCCCCGGCACGGCGATTTGGCTGCAACCTGCGCATAGCTTGGATTTCGTTCGGACTTGGCCACCATAAAGCGCTTAGCCCCCCGGTTGGATCGCCGCCCCGCGGCCCAGCGCTGCGCGGCTTTTCATCTCGCCCGGTCGCTGGAGAAGGTATGGATATCAGGCGCATGGAGATGAGTGGCTTGCCTTGGTGCCGCATGGCATGGCCCTCTCACCAAGCGCGGAACAAGGGTGTCAGCCCGCCGCGCCTCAAAGGGCCGCCCCCCGGCACGGCGATTTGGCTGCCGTGGGAGCATAGCCTGAGTTGCGCTCGGATTTGGCCAGTATAAAGTGACATAGCCTTAAGGGCAGATCGCCGCACCGCGGCCCGGCGCTGCGCGGCTTTGCGCGCTATCCGCGAAGCCCACAAGCCGATTGAACCTGCCCTTAATATGTCATGTTAGCTGAAAAACACCCCAGCAAGGGCGGCTTTGCTGGCGCAGGGCGCAAAGCTCTGCGCGCCCCGTCACCCCGCCCCCTAAGGCCGCTTGGCCACGAAATCTATTTCCACCAGCGCGCCCACAGCCAGCCCTGTCACCCCGATACAGGTGCGCGCAGGCAGTTTGCCGGGGGCGAAATAGCTTTGATAGACCGCATTCATTGGCGCATAATCGCGCTCGAACTGGGTAATATATACCCGCGCCTGCACCACGTTTTCCAAGCCCAGCCCAAGCCCTTCCAGCACAAGGATCAGATTGTCCATCACCCGGCGCGTCTGGGCCTCTATTCCTTCGGGCAAGGGGCGATCAGGCTCTCCGGGCCATGTGGGCATCTGCCCTGTCAGAAACACCCAGCCGTCAATCTCTGCGGCATGCGAGAAGGTTGCCACAGGTTGCGGTGCGCGATCGACCATGTGAAAGACGGGCAGGCTCATGGGTGGGTGCTCCTTCTGGCGTTCGCGCTACAAAAGCCAGTCTTGCGCGGCGCGTCAATGGCCATCAGGGCTTTGGGCGGCGCAATGCGGGCAAGCCTACCCCCACGGTATCAAACCCGCCATCTGCGGCCAGCACTTGCCCTGTCACATAGCTGGCCCGCTCTGAGCAGAGAAAGGTTATCGCCTCGGCAATCTCTGCCTCGCGCCCATAGCGGTTCAGGGGGATTGTATCATGATAGGCCGCGCGGATTTCGGGCGAATGCACAGCCAGCGCCAGTTTGGTATCCACAGGGCCGGGGGCCACGCAATTGGCCCGAATACCCCATTCCCCCAATTCCGCCGCTTGCTGGCGTGTCAGATGAATGACCGCCGCTTTTGATGTGCCATAAGCCACGCGCAATGTGCTGGCGCGCAGGCCAGAGATAGAGGCGATATTCACAATCGCGCCGCGCGTTGCCTTCAGATGCGGGATAATCGCTTGGCTGGTGATAAACACCCCGTCCAGATTGGTGGCCATAACTTCGCGCCAGATGGCAAGATCGGTCTCGCCCATGGGCCGGAAATCGGCCACGCCTGCATTATTGACCAAGGCATCCACGCGGCCAAACTGCGCCATCACCTCTGCCGCCATGGCCTGCACCTGTGCGGGGTCTGACGCATCGCAGATCACCGCGTGCGCATCCGCCAGCCCAAGCGCGGCCTCGGCCAGCGCGGGGGCGTCACGGTCTATCATGGCCACGCGCCAGCCATCGGCCAGAAAGGCCCGCGTTGTGGCCAGCCCAATGCCGCGCGCGGCCCCTGTGACAATGGCGGTTTTCATCTCTCTCATCCCTTCTCAGCGCAGCCAGTTGACCAGAAATTGCGACATTTGCGGCACGGCTGCGACAACGACAATCCCCACCAAGGCGGCCAGCAAAAAGGGCATGGTGCCCCGCGCCACGCGCTCAATGCTCAGCCGGGTAACATTGGCCGCCACATACAGGTTTATCCCAACAGGCGGCGTAATCAGCCCAATCGCCAGATTGACCATCACCAGCACCCCGAACCACACCGGATCCCACCCCATTTGCCGCGCGACAGGCAGGAAAATGGGCAGGGCGATGAACATCACGGTCACAGGGTCCATGAACATGCCCGCAATCAGCAAGATCACCATGATCACCAGCAAGATCACCCATGCCTGATCACTCAGCCCCAGCAGTGCGCCCGAATAGCTGCGCACCAGATCATCCACAGTCACAACCCAGCCAAACAGGCTGGCATAGGCCACAATCAGCATCACCACCGCAGAAGCGGCCGCAGCGGTGGCCAGCGCCTGATACAGCCGCGCAAGGGTCAGGGTGCGGTAGGCCAGCCCGCCCACGGCCAGCGCATAGACAGTGGCCACAATCGCAGCCTCTGTGGGTGTGAAAATGCCCGAATAGATACCGCCCAGAATGACAACAGGTGTCATCAATCCCCAAAAACTGTCCCGAAACGATAGCCACAGCGCGCGCCCGCGCGGCATCCCTGCATAGCGATCGGGGCTACGGGCTGTCAGGCTGGCACTGCCCGCAGGGGCCATGTTGCGCCGCGCGAAAGGCAGCACCGCCACCATTGTCAGTGCCATGAACACACCCGGAATGATGGCCGCAATAAACAGCCGCGAGATGGATGTTTCCGCAATCACCCCGTAAATCACCAGCCCGATAGAGGGCGGGATCACAATGGAAAACGCAGCCCCCGTCACACCCATCCCGGCGGCAAAGGCGCGGTCATAGCCGTCTTCTTCCATGCCCTTGATGATCATCGGCCCGATTGCCGCCACAGAGGCCGGGCCAGAGCCACTGACAGCCCCCCAGAACAGGCACACCACCGTGCCCACAATCCCCATTCCCCCCGGCAACCCGCCCACAGCCACCCGAAAAAACCGGATCATGCGTTCGGCAATCCCAAGGCTGCCCATCAGCACGCCTGCCAGAATGAAAAACGGGATTGCCAGCAGCGAGAATTTGGTAATGCCCGTGGCAATCAGATCGCCCGCCAGTTCCAGCCCGAAACCGATTTTCCACATCGCATAGAGCGCAGACCGGCCAAGGGCAAAGGCCACGGGCACACGCAGCGCCATAAGCAGAAAAAAGACCACAATCATCTGTGTGCCAGCAGAGGTGATGCCCAGCATTTCAAACATGGGCAGCGCCTCCGGCGTTGCGGCCTGCGCGCCCCACCTCCCAAGCCTGTTGCAGATAGCGGATAATCACCAGCCCAAAGCCAAAGGGCAGGGCGGCCTGATAATACCATGCAGGCAATCCAAGCGCGTAAGAGCGCATGCCAACGCGGCGGATGTTCATCATCGCTTCCCATGAAAACCACGCCGAAAAGCCCAAAAGCGCGACGGTTAGCACGACCGAGAGCAGGAAAACCGGCATCCATAGCGCGCGCGGCAGCATGTCATGCACCATCGTCACCGCCAGATGCTCGCCCCGCCGCGCCGCAATGGCCGCACCAAACACGGTAAGCACCAAAAACCCGTTGATCAGCAATTCTTCCGAGGCCGCGAAAGACAGATTCGTGCCATAGCGCACCACAACATTGGCAAAGCCCAAAGCCGTCATGCTCAGAAACAAGAGCGCGCAGACAATCTTTTCAAAATCACGCAAGATGAAACGGATCATCGGCCCATGCGCCCCATACAGAAACTGGCCCGCGCGCATCTTTGGGCGCGCGGGCTGTTAAAATCACTTAGTTAGAGGCTGCGATAGTGGCCTGAAAAGCGCCCACAATCTCATCACCCACACGCGCGGCCCATTGGTCAAATGCGGGCTGTGTGGCTGTGCGGAAAGCGGCCAGTTCTTCTGCGGTGGGTTCATAAACCTCCATGCCCTTTTCGCGCAGGAATTCTATACCGCTGGCCGTGCCCTCGCGGGTGATCTCGCGCTGATAGGCCATGGCCTCTTGTGCGGTTTCGCGCAGGATGGTTTGCATTTCGGCGTCATAGCCGTCCCATTTCGCCTGAGAGATGCCAAGGAAAATCGGGTCATAGGAATAATGCCATGCTGTCAGGTATTTTTGCACCTCATATACCTGCTGCGGAATGATCACCGCGCCAATCGGGTTTTCCTGCCCATCGACAACGCCTTGTTGCAGTGCCGACATGGTTTCGCCCCATTGCATTTGCTGGGGGTTTGCGCCCAAAGCGTTCATCACATCAATATACATGGGGCCAGCCACACGCATATTCAGCCCGCGCATATCATCGGGGCTGCGGATGGGGCGGATATTGTTGGTCACTTCGCGGAAACCGTTTTCGCCCCATGCCAGACCCACAATCCCCTTTTCCAGCAGGATATCGGCCAGCATCTCGCCCGGCGCGCCCTGGGTGGTGGCGTCTACCTGCTCATAGCTGGAATAGAGATAGGGCAACGAGAACACAGCCATTTCCGGCACAAGCGGCGTGACATTGATGGCCGAGGTCACAACCAGATCCAGCGCGCCGCGCCCGACCATTTCCGCCTGACGCATCTGGTCGCCGCCCGAAAGCTGCGCATTGGGGAAAACGCGCACATCCAGCGCGCCGCCCGTGCGCTCTGCCAGCAATTCGCCGAATTTTTCGGCGCCTTTATGCCATGTGGTGCTGTCACCGGTATTATGCGACAGGCGCAGCGTCTCAGAGCTTGCCGCCCCAAGCCCAAGGCCAAGGGCCGCAGCAAGGGCAGTTTGGGTCAATCTGGTAAATGTCATGGCGTTTCCTCCTCCATAGGTGCACCGGCTTGGGCCGGATGCTGAATTATGTCCAGATAGTGAACCTTATTTTTTCCTGAACGCAAGAAAAACTTGCAACATGCCAAATTGAAAATCACTATAGCGGAAAATGGCCCGGTACCGTGCTTAATTCGGGAAAAGAGTTGGTTCATATTGTGAAACAAGAATCGCAGGATATGGCCCTTGGGGGCGCGCAAAGCGTGGATCGCGCTTTGGCGCTGCTGGCGTTGATTGCGCGCCATTCCGGCGCGGGGGTGTCGCTGTCGGGGTTGGTGAGTGTGACAGGTTTGAACAAGGCCACTGTCCGGCGCTTGGTTCTGGCGCTGATACGCGCGGGGCTGGTAGAGCAGGCAGAGGATACACGCGCCTACCATCTGGGCGAGGAAGCCTATATTCTGGGCGTGCTGGCACAGGGCCGCCACGGGGTGCTGTCGCAGGCAATGGAACAGGTGCAACGCCTTGCGCGCGACACCGGGGATGCGGCCTTTCTTTCTGTACGGCGCGGGCTGCATTCGGTCTGCCTGCACCGCGAAGATGGCGCACACCCGATCCGCACTTATGCGCTTTTGCCCGGCGGGCATCATCCGCTTGGGGTCGGGGCGGGATCGCTGGCCATGCTGGCGGCCTTGCCCGATACGGAAATAGAGGCAATTATCGCAGCCAATGCCACCGAACTGGCCAGCAATTACCCAAAGCTTGGGGTAGATGCGCTGCGCCAGCAAGTGGGCCAGACGCGCGACAGCGGGCTTGCCCTCAATCCCGGCCTGATATTCGAGGATTCATGGGGCTTGGGCGTGGCACTGCACGGGCCGGGGGGGCAGTTGGTGGGCGCGCTTTCACTTGCGGCCGTAGAAAGCCGCATGAAAGAGCCGCGCCGCACAGAGCTGGGCGAGAAATTGCGGGCCGCCGCCCGCGCAATAGAGGCGCGATTGACGCGCAGCCAAGGGAGGAAAGCATCATGACACAGGCGCAGATCATTGGCTGGGGGCATACTGTCTTTGGCAAATCCGACCACCCCGATACCGAATCGCTGATGGCCGAGGCCGTGGCACAGGCGCTGGCCCATGCCGAAATCGCGCCCGGCGATGTGGATGGCATTTTTGTGGGCGTCTTCAATAACGGGTTCTCGAAGCAGGATTTTCAGGGCGCGCTTGTGGCTATGGGCGATCCGCGCCTTGCCCATGTTCCGGCCATGCGGTTCGAGAATGCCTGCGCCACAGGCTCTGCCGCGCTGCATGGCGCGCTGGATTTCATCGGGGCCGGGCGCGGGCGCATCGCCCTTGTGGTGGGGGCGGAAAAGATGACAGCCACCCCCACGGCAGAGGTGGGCGATATCCTGCTGTCGGCCAGCTACCGCAGCGAGGAGGCCGATGTGGAGGGCGGGTTTGCGGGCCTCTTTGGCCAGATCGCCCACAGCTATTTCCAGCGCTATGGCGACCGTTCGGAAGAATTGGCCATGATCGCGGCCAAGAACCCCGCCAATGGCATGGCCAACCCCTTTGCCCATATGCGCAAGGATTTCGGGCTGGAGTTTTGCAATACCGTCTCCGAGAAGAACCCCTATGTCGCTGGCCCCTTGCGGCGCACCGATTGCTCGCTTGTGTCTGACGGGGCGGCGGTGCTGGTGCTGGCCGATACCGAGGCGGCGGCACAGGCCCCGCGCGCTGTGGGGTTCCGCGCCCGCGCGCAGGCCAATGATATCCTTGCCCTCTCGCGCCGCGATGTGCTGGAATTTCGCGGCGCGCGCATGGCATGGGAAAAGGCACTGGAACACTCGGGCCTGACAGTCGATGATCTCAGCCTTGTGGAAACCCATGATTGCTTCACCATTGCCGAGATGCTGGAATATGAGGCCATGGGGCTTGCCGCGCCGGGGCAGGGCCACCGCGTGATCCGCGAGGGGATCACCCAAAAGGATGGGCGCTTGCCTGTCAATCCATCGGGCGGGCTGAAATCCAAGGGCCACCCGATAGGCGCAACCGGCGTTTCCATGCATGTCATGGCCGCAATGCAGCTTATGGGCGAGGCAGGGGATATGCAGATACCCGGTGCCACGCTGGCAGGGGTGTTCAATATGGGCGGCGCGGCAGTGGCCAATTACGTTTCCATCATGGAGCGCGTGAAATGAGGGATGACCTCTCTCAGGGGATTGTGCCATTCTCCACCCGCGTGATGAACCTCTCTCACCTGCTCAGCGAAAGCGCGCGGCGGCTGGGAAATGCGCCGGGGCTGATCTGGGGCGATGCGGCATGGAGTTGGGCAGAGATAGAGGCCCGCGCCTGCGCCTTTGCGGCAGTGCTGGCGCAGGATTACGGGATCACCAAAGGCGACAGGGTTCTGGTGCAATCGTCCAATTGCAACCAGATGTTCGAGGCCATGTTTGCCTGTTGGCGTGTGGGGGCGGTCTGGGTTCCGGCCAATTTCCGCCTGCCGCCCGATGATCTGGCAGGGCTGGCGCAATCGGCGCAAGCCAAGCTGTTGCTATGTGGCGCGCAATTTCCCGCCCATGCACAGGCTTGCGCGCCCCATGTCGATGCCACCATCCTGATCGGTGCGGAATATGAGGGGCTGATTGCCCGCCATCTGGGCGCAACCCCCGCGCCTGTCACTGTGCAGCGCGATGATCCGGCGTGGTTTTTCTTCACCTCTGGCACAACGGGCAAGCCCAAGGCCGCGGTGCTGACCCATGGGCCACTGGCCTTTGTCATCACCAATCACCTGTGCGATCTGATGCCGGGCACAGGGCCGGAAGATGCCTCTCTCGTGGTCGCGCCGCTGTCGCATGGGGCAGGGATTCACCAGCTTGCGCAAGTGGCCCATGGGGTGAAAACCATCCTGCCTATGGGCGAGAAATTCGATCCTGCCGAAATCTGGCAACTCGTGGCGCGCTGGCGCGTAAGCAATATGTTCACCGTGCCCACAATCGTGAAACTTCTGGTCGAACATCCGGCGGTGGATATGCACGATCATTCCAGCCTGCGTTATATGATCTATGCTGGCGCGCCCATGTACCGCGCCGATCAAATCCGCGCGCTGGAAAAGCTGGGGCCGGTGCTGGTGCAATATTTCGGGCTGGGAGAGGTGACAGGCAATATCACCGTTCTGCCCCCTGTCCATCATCATCTGGATGATGGGGCCATGCGCATCGGCTCTTGCGGGTTTGCGCGCACGGGGATGCAGGTGCAGATTCAGGCCCCCGATGGGCAAGAAGTGGCCAGTGGCGAAACGGGCGAAATCGCCGTGATCGGCCCTGCCGTTTTCGCAGGCTATTTCAACAACCCCGATGCCAATGCAAAAAGCTTCCGCAATGGCTGGTTTCTGACAGGCGATCTGGGCCATATGGATGCGCAGGGCTTTGTCTATCTCACAGGGCGCGCGTCCGATATGTATATCTCTGGCGGATCAAACATCTACCCGCGCGAGATTGAAGAAAAGCTGTTGCAACACCCCGCTTTGTCCGAAGTGGCGGTTCTGGGCGTGCCCGATCCTGTCTGGGGCGAAGTGGGCATGGCCGTTTGCGTGCGCGCGGCGGGCGCGGCAGTGGCTGAGGGCGATATTCTCACATGGCTGGAGCCAAAGCTTGCCCGCTACAAAATGCCCCGCACTCTGGTATTTTGGGACGCTTTGCCAAAATCGGCCTATGGCAAGATCACCAAGAAAATGATCCGCGAGGAACTTCAGGCGCGCGGCCAGTTGCCGGGGCAGGGCGGCTAAGGGCCATGCGCACCATCCCCCATCCCGGCCCGCCTGCGCCAGCCCGCGCCGATATCCTGCCCTGCGAGGCCGTTTCGCTGCGCCTTACCTTGCGCGCGGGCCTGCCCCTGACAGAGGCCATTGTCACGGCTTTCGCCGCGCAGGGCTTCGCCTATGGCTATCTGCGGCTGGAGGGGGTGGCGCTTGCACCCCTGGCCTATGTCATGCCCGCACCTGCCCCCGGTGATGGCCATGCCGCATGGTATAGCGCCACTCACACGCAGCCACAGGCGCGCATCGCTACGGGCGGCGCGCATCTGGGCCTGCGCGAGGGGCGCGCCTTTCTCCATTGTCACGCGCTTATTGCATCGGGGGAAATGGGCCATGTCTTGTGTGATGACAGCCGCGGGGCCGAAGATGTCAGCGTGCAGGCTTGGGGCCTGCGCGGGGCAGGGCTGGTGGCGCAAGAAGATAGCGAGACGCAATTCACCCTGTTCCGCCCCGCCCCCCTTGGCCAGCCTGCGCGCACCACTGCATGGCTTGTAACCCTGCGCCCCAACCAAGATATCGGCGCGGCGGTGCTAGCGCTGGCCCGCGCGCATCAGATCACCCATGCGCGGGTGGATGTGATTGGCAGCCTTGTGGGCAGGGAATTTGCCGACAGC
>JAIUNA010000082.1 GCA_022565265.1 Roseinatronobacter sp.
CGCGCGCGTCTGGCCGCTGGCGAGTTGGGGCTTGATATATACGATATGCGCCCGCGTCTGGCGGCGAAGGGGCTGAAATATGTCTGAGGGGATACCCTGCCTGTGGATGCGGGGCGGCAGCTCGAAAGCGGCAGTATTTCTGGCCGCAGATTTGCCACAGGATGCCGAAGCGCGCGATGCGCTGTTGTTGCGGATCATGGGCAGCCCCGATCCACGCCAGATTGATGGCATTGGCGGGGGGGATCCGCTGAGTTCCAAAGTTGCGATCCTCGCGCCGCCCAGCCGCCCGGATGCCGATCTTGATTATTTGTTCTTGCAGGTTTTTGTCGATCAACCGCGCATCAGCGCGGCCCAGCCCTGCGGCAATATTCTGGCCGCAATTGGCCCGGCTGCACTAGAGCGCGGGCTTGTCCCCGCGCAAAGGGGCGAAACTATGCTGCGTATCCATATGCGCAACACTGGCGAAATCGCGCTGGCCCAGATTCAGACGCCGGGAGGGCGCGTGTCTTATACCGGGGATGCGCGGATTGATGGCGTGCCGGGCACGCATGCCCCGGTGCGACTGATCTTTGAAAATATCGCGGGCGCTGTTTGTGGGGCGGTTTTGCCCAGCGGGCGGGCAGTTGATATGCTCGCGGGGTTAGAGTGCACGTTGATAGACCACGGGATGCCCGTTGTGATTTTGCGCGCCACCGATCTGGGCCTGAGCGGGCAGGAAAGCCCACAGATGCTGGAGGCAATGGGCGATCTCAGGGCACGGCTGGAGGCTATTCGCCTGCAAGCCGGGCCATTGATGGCGTTGGGCGATGTCGCGGCGTCCAGCGTGCCAAAGATGGTTCTGGTTGCGCCCCCTTCTGCGGGGGGAGCCATCGCCACGCGGTCTTTCATTCCGCACAGGGTACATAGCGGGATAGGTGTGCTGGCCGCCGTTAGCGTGGCGGCGGCCTGTGTCATCCCCGGCAGCGCGGCCCACGCGCTTGCCGCGCTGCCATCCGATGGGTGTTTTCGGGTTGAACATCCCACCGGGCAAACCGAAATCCTGCTGGATCATACCGGGGCCGATATCCGCTCTGCCGGGTTTTTGCGCACGGCCCGCAAATTGATGGACGGGCATGTGTTCGCATAGGGTTGTCAAGCTGCGCAGTGGTTGCGCCTATGCGGGGGCTGGATGGATAGCGCGGAAATGGGGGCTGATAGCACGCTCATCAAACGCGGTGGGTTTTGAATTTGGCCCCTTACAAGTCATTTCTTCTATCGTTTCAAGCCAAAACCCTGACAGCTTAGAGCCACGCTGAAACGCTGCGAAACAAGGCTTATGCTAAACCATGCTGCGCAGGCTGGATATGCTCGGCTAGAAACTGGTTTATCAGCGCTGCCACCTGTTGGGGCGCTTCAACGCAAGGCAGATGGCCTGCCCCGTCAATCAGCGAAAACGGGGCGTTCAGATATCCGGCGGTTGTTTGCACCAGTTCGGGCGGGGTTGCGCCATCTGCACTGCCAGCCATCGCAATCGCGGGCAGGCGTAATGCCCGCGTTTGCGCGGTCAGATCCGCTGCAGCAATCGCCGCACAGCAGCCCAGATACCCCTCCAGCGAGGTACGGCACAGCATATTGCGCCACAATGCCAGTTCGTCTGGCCGCGTGCTGTGAAATTCCGGGGCAAACCAGCGCTCCAGAATAGGCTGCGAGAGCGCAGCAATGCCATGCGCGCGAATGGCGGCTATCCGTTCATGCCACATCTGCACTGTGCCAATCTTTGCGGCCGTATCCATAAGCACCAAGGCGCCAACCAGATCGGGGGGCCGCGCTGCCAGATTTTGCGCAATCATCCCGCCTATGGACAGCCCCACCACTGTCACCCGTTGCAGGCTCAAATGCTCCAGCAGGGCTGCGGCCTCGTCGGTCAGTTCATCCATCGTATAGGGGGCGGGCAGGGTGTCTGACAGGCCATGGCCGCGCTTGTCATAGCGGATGATACGCAAGCCGGGGCGCAGATAGGGCAGAAGCGGCTCCCATATCCGCAAATCGGTTCCCAGAGAGTTTGCAAACAAAACCGCAGGCCCATCATATGGCCCCTGATCGGCGTAATGCAGCGTGGTTGTGCCATGGCGAAAAGTTTTCATGGGAAAAAGGGTTGCACAGTTTGAAGGATTATTAAATTATATTCTAAGTCATAAATGATAACTTGAGGGTTATTTCATGGATCCCCGGTTGCGCCTGCGCCATCTGCGCTGTTTTCTGGAAACGGCCCGCCTTGGGGGGCTGTCGGCTGCGGCAGAAGCTTTGTGCGTGTCCCAGCCTGCCGCCTCGAAAACGCTGCGCGAATTGGAAGAGATTCTGGGTGTCGCGCTGTTTGATCGCAGCGCGCGGCGCTTGGTGCTATCTCCGGCGGGGCGGGTGTTTCAGCAACATGCAGGCACGGCCATGCGCGCGCTGGAAGCTGCCCAAAGCGCGGTGCGCGATGCGCCTGAACGCGTGACGCGGCTGAATGTCGGTGTGCTGCCGACAGTTGCCACCGATTTGCTGCCGCGCGCGGCGCTACAGTTCAACCAGCAACTACCCCATTGCACTTTGCATGTGACGACTGGCCCCAATTGGTTATTGCTTGCGCAGTTGCGTGAGGGCACAGTAGATTTGATGGTGGGCCGCGCGCCGGGCGCAGAGCAGATGACAGGCCTGACCTTTCGCCAGCTTTACATGGAACGGGTGGCCATAGTGGTGCGCCCTGATCATCCGTTGCGCCAGATGGCAGATTTCACCCCGGCGCTGGCACATTACAAGCTGATGCTGCCACCGGCACAGGCGCTGATAGCACCGGGGGTGCGCGCGTGGCTGGTAAGTGTGGGCCTGTCCCATCTGGAGCCGGGTTTTGAGGCGGTTTCTCTGGCCTTCGGGCGCAAACTGGTGATGCAATCCGATATCGTGTGGTTCATCTCGGAAGGGGTGGTTGCAGATGAATTGGCCGCCGGTAGTCTTGCCAAGCTGGAGCCAGAGAGCGAATTGCCGATGGGGGCGGTGGGGATATGCCAACGCGCCAATTCCGAAACAACCACGGAATCCGATACCTTTGTCAAAGTCTTGCGCGAGATGTGTGACACCGGAGCCATGCTGTGACTGCCCTTGGCGCGACAGATGGCCTCGCGCCAAGGCATGTTGGGCGAATAGCCCTTTAGGGCCGGGAGCATTTGTAATACGCCCCGCGCAACACAGGTGATGTCGGATGCGGCGCAGCCAATGTGCAGGGGGTGTGGATGAAGCTGACAATTGATCTGAGCATGGACTATCTGATCCAGTATGCAGACCCGGTTTTGCTGGCGATAGCGCCTGCATGGGCTGCGGGCCAGACAGTGGTTCAAAGTGATCTGGCAGTTGAAAATGCCTCGCTGCGCTGGATCGAGGATGCGGGGGGAGTAGGACAACGGGTCTGGGTGGTAACGACGTCAGAGCGGTTGCGGCTACGGTTTCACGCCCTTGTCGATATAGACCGCGACCCAGTGCCGTGGCAGGAATTGGATATGGATGCTTGGGAAACCCTGCCCGCCGATGTCCTGCCTTATCTGCGGCCCTCGCGGTTCTGCCCCTCGGATAAGCTGGCCTCGTTCGCGGGAAGCAGGTTTGGCCATTTGCGCGGTGGCGCGCGCATTGCCGCAATTCTGGCATGGACAGAAGACGCTCTTTCTTATGTGCCGGGGAGTTCTCATGCAGGAACAAGCGCGATTGACACTTTTCTGTCACGACAGGGGGTATGCCGCGATTATGCCCATATTGTGTGCACACTCGCACGCGCATTGGGAATTCCGGCACGGTATACAACGGGCTATGGTCTCAATGTCTCACCCCCCGATTTCCACGCCGTTGCCGAAGTCTGGCTGGGGCAGGGCTGGCATGTGGCAGACGCCACCGGCATGAGCACGGCGTCCAGCTTGGCCATTATCGGCACGGGCCGGGATGCGGGGGATATTCCATTCATGGAAACCGCACAGCCCGCAACACATCTTTATCAAGCCGTCCATGTGTCTGGCGCTCGGTGATGGGGCAAGTGTGGCCTCTGTGGCGGTCTGATTTTGCTAGGCTTTTCTGTAGGACAGGGCTAAGGGCTTGGTCTTGATAGCCGTGGCTCTTTCTGCCAAGCGAGCACGCCACATAACCAAAGAGTATCTTGATGACAGCCGATACAGCCGCGCCCATAGATGCCGTGATCACATGGGTGGACGGGGCAGACCCCGCCCATATCGCCAGACGGCGCGCGCGGCTGGTAGCGGTGGGGGGGCGTTTGCACCCTAATGGCACCAATCCGCACCGCTGGGGCAGCAGCGATGAATTGACCTATTGCCTGACGGGCATTGCCAATCATGCACCATGGCTGCGCCATGTCTGGCTGGTGACAGATGCGCAAACCCCCGATCTCTCGGCCATTCCGCAACATTTGCGCGACAGACTGTCAGTGATTGACCATAGGGTGATCTTTGCGGGTTATGAGGATGTTCTGCCCACCTTCAATTCGCTTTCGATCGAGGCAATGCTCTGGCGCATTCCCGATCTGGCAGAGTCATTTCTCTATTTTAATGATGATGTCTTTCTGACTGCGCCTTTGCAGCGCGAGGATGTATTTTGTGGCACTGCGCCTGTGCTGCGGGGCAAATGGGTGGATTACAGCGCGCTTGCGCAAGATGCCACCAAACGCCAAGATCCGGCCCTCTTTAACCATTATGCGCAGATTACGGCGGCACAGATGGTCGGGTTCAGCCCCGCGCATATGTGGGCCAGCGCGCATGTTGTTCATCCCTTGCGCCAGTCGCTTCTGGCCGATCTGTTTGCCCGCCACCGCGCCGCGTTTCTGGCAACAATTTCCAAACCCTTTCGCGATCTGAAGCAATTCCAGCCGATGAGCCTGCATAACCACGCTGCCATCCGCACAGGCTGTTGCGCCCATGCGCCTGTGAAGGATTACATGCATATGCGCTCTGGGGCGGTGATAGATTTCCCGCATGAAGAGTTGCGCGCCCATTTGCGGCGCGCGGCTAGCGGGGGAACCAAGTTTCTGTGTGTGAATGATTTTCCCCAACTCGAAGCAGCCTTGCCGGAATCGCGTGCATGGATTGAACGCGCGATCGGGGCCTGAAGGGCGCGCCAGCCGATTGCAACTGCGGCGATAAACGATCACACTCTGTGCCTGAGCCAGCATATGGAGAGGTTGTGTCACTGCCCCCCGAACCCTATGGCCCAGAGCAGGCCGCGCCTGTCATCCACGCTATGGGCGTGGATGGGGTGCTGGTGTCGTTCGGGGCGCGCTTGTCCGAGCGGGCCAATCGTGCCGCGCTTGCCTTTAGTGCTGCCGTTTCAGAGGCCGGGCTGCATGGTGTGGCCGAGGTTGCGACCTCGCTTGCCTCGGTCTATCTGCGGCTTGATCTTGGCCAGACAGAGCAGGAAAAGATTTCAGCCCCGCTGCGTGCGCTTCTGGGCGCGCGCGATTGGTTTCAGGCTGATCTGCCTTTGGGGCGCAGGCTTTGGCGCGTGCCCGCTGTTTTTGGAACGGAGATTGCCCCGCAACTTGATGAGGCGGCAGCCCTTGCGGGGCTGACACCTGCCGAGGCCGTGGCGGAAATCTGTTCGGCGCCCCTTCGCGTGCAGACAATCGGTTTCGCGCGCGGCCAGCCCTATCTGGGGGAATTGCCACCGCATTGGGATATTCCGCGACAAACGGGCCTGAGCCCGCAAGTGCCAGAGGGGGCGCTGGCAGTGGCCATCCGGCAGATGGTGCTGTTTTCAGTTAACACGCCGACGGGCTGGCGGCATTTGGGACAGACGGCTGTGCGGCTGTTCCGGCCAGATGCGCCAGAGCCATTCCTGCTGCGCCCCGGTGATGATGTGCTGTTCCAGCCTGTTACCCGCGCAGAGTTGGAGAATATCCGCGCGCGCGATCCGCAGGGCGGGGCCATTGCAGAGAGGGTGGGGTGATGGCGGAGATCCTGCTGCACCGCGTTGGGCCGGGGGTTACGCTGCAAGATCAGGGGCGCGCGGGCTATCTGGCGCAGGGGCTGTCACGCGGGGGGGCGGCAGACAGGCTTGCGCTTGTCGAGGGCGCGGCGCTTCTGGGGCAGGATGCAGGGTTTGCCGCGCTGGAAATCGCGGCCAGTTATCTTGCGCTGGAGGTAAGCGGCTCTTGCCGTATCGCCCTGACAGGCGCGCCCATGCGCGCGTTTTGTGAGGGTGGGGTATTGGCATGGCAGGCCAGCCATGCCCTTGCCCCCGGCGCGCGGCTGGAGCTGTCGGGCGCGTTGGGGGGGTATAGCTATGTCCATTTTGGCGGCGGGGTGGATGCGCCTGTCATTCTGGGCGCGCGATCTGCGCATTTGGCGGCAGGGATCGGGCGGATGTTGCGTGCCGGTGACAGATTGCGCCTTGGCGCGGATCATGGGGGGCGTGTGGATCACGGTTTCACGCCACAAGCGCGCTTTTCCGGCGGTCTGCTGCGGATGGTGGAAACGCCGCAGACGCAGCTTTTCCCGGCGCAACAGCTTGCGCGTTTTACAGAAACTGTGTTTTGCAAGGATATGCGCGGCAATCGCATGGGCCAGAGGCTGCTGTCCGAAGGCGCCGGTTTTGCCTTGACGTCTGGCTTGTCTATTTTGTCGGAAAGCATTGTGCCGGGAGATATCCAGATCACGGGTGATGGCGCGCCCTTTGTGCTATTGGCGGAATGTCAGACAACAGGGGGCTATCCGCGCATTGGTACAGTCTTGCCCTGTGATCTGCCGCGCCTTGTGCAGGCCCCGGCAGGGGCAGAGCTGCGCTTTGCCTTTATCCCATTGCAAGAGGCCATCGCTGCCGAGCGCGCCGAAGCCGCGCGGCGCGCCGGTCTGCGGGGGGGGGTGCGCCCCTTGATCCGCACCCTTCATGACATGCGTGAGCTTCTGGCCTATCAGTGGATCAGTGGGGCAACTGCGGGCGACGAGTTGGACAGGGAGCAGCCATGACACGGCAAATCGATCTGAATGCAGATATGGGCGAGAGCTTTGGCCCATGGCCCATGGGCGCGGATGCGCAATTGTTGCAGCTGATCACATCGGCAAATATTGCCTGCGGCTTTCATGCGGGCGATCCGGATGTCATGGTGCAGGCGATGGCGCAAGCGGTCAAGGCCGGGGTGGGCATTGGCGCACATCCCGGCTTGCCCGATTTGCAGGGGTTCGGGCGGCGGCGCATGCAAATCAGCCTGCAAGAAGCCCGCACTCTGGTTGCCTATCAGTTGGGCGCGGCGCAGGCGATGGCACGGCTTGCGGGCGGGCAGGTGCGGCATCTGAAATTGCATGGCGCTTTGGCCAATATGGCTGCCGAGGATGATGCACTGGCACATGCCTGTTATGAGGGGGCGTTGGCTGTTGATCCAGAGATCATCTTGGTGGTGATTTCCGGCACAGCGCAGGCGCGCGCGGCACAGGCCCTGAATGCGCGTCTGGCACAAGAGATTTTCGCTGATCGCGGCTATGACGAAGCCGGGCTGTTGCTTGATCGCCGCCTGCCAGGTGCGGTGATTCATGACGCCGATGAGATTTGCGCGCGGATTCTGACCATGCTGCGGGCAGGGGCCATAATCACGGCGCAGGGCAGGCATTTGCCAGCCCGGATTGATACAATCTGCCTGCATGGCGACACGCCCGGTGCAGTGGAACTGGCCAAAGCCCTGCATGCGGCACTCTGGGCTGAGGGCTTTGCCCTCGCGCGCTTTGCAGGCTTGCGGCGCGCCTGAGGCATAAAGCTGGCGGGCTGATATGTGTCAGCCCAAGGGCCACCCAACTCTGTCATTGTCGGGTTCAGCGACCGAATCCTCGTTCGCAAAGCCGTTGTCCAGCAAGTAATGACGATCTGGCCTCCCTCTCCAAGGGGCGTCGTGCAGTCTTATTGCGCCGAAAGTCAGGGACAACAATCAAGGAAATCAACATGTCAAAGACGTTCAAACTGGGCGTGAGCCTGAGTGCCATGCTTCTTGGCTCTTCTGTTTCTGCGCAAACATCAGCAACCGCGTTCACGGATCTGAACCTGCGCGCTGGCCCGGCGGTATCTTATGAGATCATCGGTGTGATCCCCGCCTCGCAGACGGTGAGTGTCGATGGCTGTCTTGAGGCATCCAACTGGTGCCGCGTATCCTATGACGGTGCGAATGGCTGGGCATCGGGTGACTATCTGACCGCGATGGTTGCCGCCCCGATCTATGCCAATCGCGAGCGTCTGGAAGTCCAGACTGTCACCTATGAGAAAAACCCGGATGCCACTGTCGGTGGCGGCGTAGCTGGCGCGATTGCAGGGGGGCTGATGGGCGGCCCGGTTGGCGCCGTGATCGGGGCTGCTGTTGGAATGGGCGTTGGCACAGCCGTTGCGCCGAAAGAGCGTGTGACAACATATGTGGTGCAAAACCCGGTTGAACCGATCTATCTGGATGGAGAAGTCGTTGTCGGTGCGGGTATCCCGGATGCAGTGACATTGGCCGAAGTCCCGGACAGCGACTACTACTATGCCTATATCAACGGCACGCGTGTCTTGGTTGAGCGTGACCAGCGCCGTATTGTCTATATCGTGCGCTAAGAACAGATATCAAAGTTGAAAGCTGACAAAGGCGGCCCGAAGAACCGGGCCGCCTTTGCTGTTAGTGGCAGTCGCGCCTTGGTGAACATTCCACCACGGCGCGGCGCCATCTGTCAGTATTCACGCACAAGTGCCGTGATCCTGCGCACCGCAACACGACGATTCAAGCGCTCGGCGCTGTGTGTGGGGATTTTCAAGAACCGCTCGCCATATCCCTGAACAATCATGTTTTCTGCGCCAACCCCGAAATATTCACTCAAAGCCAGTGCCACGGATTCCGCGCGTCTGTCGGATAGCAAAAGATTGTATCCCGCATCTCCGATAGCGTCTGTATGCCCCTCTACAAGAAACAGTTCTGCCGGGTTGTCACGCACAAGATCGCGCATCAATAGCCCCATGTCGCGCAGCTGTTCCGCTTGGGCGGGCGCTATTGCGGCAGAGTTTGTTTCAAAGGTAATTCCGGCAAGGTTGATCTCCGGGCTGAGCGCGCGAACCTCCATAATTTCGCGTACCTGTCGCAAGCTGAAGCTGCGGCCAAGGTCGCGCCGATCTGCGGCCAGTAATGCAAGCCGCAGGGCTTCGCGGTCTGTCGCGGCCTGATAATCGATGCTGTCGCGCAGGGGTGGGGGAAGATCACGCACAATCACGGGCGCAAAATCGCGTGTGTCGTCGATCAGCAAAAACTCTCGTCCATCGGGTTCAATGCGGATGCGGCGCAATGCGCGGCCATTTATATCGCGCACTGTGATAATCCGGGTTCCGTCTTCGCGGATCACGACAGTCCGGGTTGACCCGTCGATAAACCGCTCGGTCTGGACTTCTGAGCCGGGCACGCGCAGCAGGGCATCATCATCTTTCAAGACAGTATAGGTGCCTGCATCATCAACCGCGATTACCCTGTCGCCGGTCTGCGCCTGAACGCGTTGACCATTCAGCAAGATGGCCCCAACCACAACCGCACCCAAGGCAAGCAAGCCAGCGCGTTCAAGATCGCTCAGGCCACTCTCGCCGGTTGTTTCAGGGGCCGCTTCCTGACCATTTGCCCTGCGCGAAAATTCATCGGCCTCCCATTGCCGAAATTCCTGACTGCTAGAGCGATAAGACCGCTCGGTCAGGGTTTCAGTGCTTTGCTCGGTCGGGGCCTGTGAAGATGTGTCTGAAGCGGCGATGGCTGCTTTTGCGGCATCATCGGCAACCTCCAATGCATCGGCTGCGGCCTGCGCTGCTGCCAATGCCTGCTCGTGAAGCGCAGTATTCTCTCTGGCAATATCTGCCTCTTCTGTTTCCGCCGCCGCGTCTTCGGCTTGCGCGTCTCTTTCTGCGTCGCGGATTGCAGAGTCTTCCGCCTCTTTGGCAGCAAGCGCCGCACGGGCAGCATCAATTTCCTCCCGCAAAGCCGCATCCGCGGCGCGGGCGCGCATGTCAGCCTCGTCTGCGGCAATCGTGGCTGCTTCCGCCTCCGCCTCCGCTTCCGCCTCTGCCTCTGCCTCTGCTTCCGCTGCCTCCAGTGCTTGGGCGGCCTCTTCTTCCGCCGGTGTCAGGGCGTTTGGATCGGTTTCATCGGCGGGCTCTTCCGTAGCCTGATTGTCAATGCCGCTGTCAGGGTCATCGCCTGCCTCTCGCTCTTCTATGAAAACAGCGCACTCATCCCTGTCAAATATTCCGTCTTGGGCGCAAAGCATTCTTTGCCGCATGGAAACGCCGGCTGCATTTTCTGCGCCCTGCGCCGAAGAATTGTCACGATCGCGCGATTCAATGGCCTGACTGGATTGTGCACTTGCCGGAAAAGGCTGCACCATTGAAAATGCGACTATCATGGCTGTGGTCGATCGAAGCGCGTTATGTTTCATATCTGAGTCCAATCCCGAAAGGTGTTGCGAAGGTCTGAGATGCATGTCGGGACGCGCCAAAGGCAGCGCGTTGCGATGGGTCAAAGCCACTGCCGAAAGATCAGCCTGCCCGAACCCCATCAGAATTACGCGGAATTGAGGGCTGCCAGACTGATCGAGGTAAGCGCTCTGGCAGGAAAATCCTGTATGTCAGTAGCAGGATCGTTGCCTCATGCGCAGCGCATGCTGCTTCTTGGCAGCCGGTCTGCACATGTGCCCTGTTGCAAAAGGAAACCGAATGTCACAATCACGCCTTATCGGTCTGGTCGCGCTTGTCATTGGCGGAGTTTTGCTTGTCTTTGCATGGCGCGCGTCCAATGCACCGCTTGAACAGGTCTCCGAAGCCCTGACGGGCCGGTACACCAACAATACAATGGCATATCTTATGGCCGGTATTGCGGGCGTTGTTATTGGGGCGGTGCTGCTTTTGCGCGATAGGTTGCGGGGCTGACATTGGCTTTGCATGGCAGTACCAGCTATGCAGGTTCTGGATTTGAGGCAGGATGCATAGCTGTTGCGCCATGCGCTGGGCCAAATCGCCTTGCGCGGCGATTTGGCATGTCAGACGCTGTATCAGCTTAACACAGGTTGTCACATGTGGATTTTTGGAACTGCAAGCCCCTCTGGTGCCGTGCTGATGCAGCATGTCAGGCTGAACTGGCGGCCTCAGATTTCCCGTCTAGCCCATCATGGGACATGGATGAAATTTTCTGTTTGCACCATGCGCGCCAGCCGCCCGATGCGGTGATATCTTTGGCATCAAGCGTTGCAGCGGCCTCACACAGAAATCCCTGAACGACGCGACCATCCGAAAGGGTGATACTGCCCAGACCCAATGGTGCGGGTATCGATTGCAAGAACCGTCCCACCTCATGGAGGGGCAAGGCCCAGAGTTCTGCCTCGATGGCGCTATCGGCCCCGGTTTCACGCAGAAGCCCCGGACGCTGGGGTTCTGGGCCAGAAAGGGCAAAGAGCCGATAATCCGGCCCCAACTGCACCGTTTCCAAATAGCGCCCGCCTCTGTCCATCACCTGGGAGTTGAGCGGCAGCCCGGACATATGTGCCCCGACCATGCACAATGCCAATTCATCGGGCAGCGCTGCGGGTTTTGGCGCCGATATGCGCGGAACCTGCTGGCCCGTTGCACCCA
>JAIUNA010000083.1 GCA_022565265.1 Roseinatronobacter sp.
CCCCTTGCCGCTATTCAGATCGACCGAGTGCCCCTTGGCGTGGGATTCATGGTGCTTTTCTGCCTGTCTGCACCGTTGATCGATGTGGCCGCGAAAATGGCCGCGCAGCATGTTACTGTAACGCAGGTTACATTGGCCCGTTACGGGTTTCAGATGCTTCTGATGCTGCCCTTGATGCTGATGGCAGGCAGCATCTGGCGCCTGTCGCGCAGAGTTTTCCAACTTCTGGCGCTGCGCGCCTTTGTCGGGCTTGTCTCGACCTACAGTGTTGTGGCTGCTGTTCAGTCCATGCCCATCGCTGATGCGCTGGCGATCGTGTTTGTAGAGCCGTTCATCCTTCTGGCGCTAGGGTTTTTGCTGTTTGGCGAGCAAGTTGGCCCGCGCCGGATCATCGCCAGCCTGATCGGCTTTGCTGGGGCGCTGCTGGTGATCCAGCCAAATTTTGCTGTCTTCGGCCCTGTCGCACTCTGGCCGCTGGTGACGGCGGTAGCCTTTGCCTTCTATATTGTGGTGACGCGCCATCTATCGCGCGACCTGCCCCCGGTAGCGCTGAATTTTCACACAGCATGGCTGGCGGTTCTCCTGACACTGCCAGTCCTGAGCTTTGGCTATCTGCAAGACATCCCCCTCTTGGCGCTGTCCTCGCCTGCGCCGGTTGTCTGGTTGCAGCTGGTCTGCGTGGCATTGGCGGCAACAATCTCGCATTTGTTCATATCCTATGCACTGCGCTTCGCACCCTCCGCCACGGTTGCCCCGCTCCATTACCTTGAGATCGTCAGTGCAGCGGGCCTTGGCTGGCTGTTTTTTCGCGACTGGCCCAATCTTACAAGCTGGGCAGGCATCACCATCATCACAGGGGCGGGCCTGTATATCATCTTGCGCGAACATCAGATTGCGCGTGGGCGCTGATCCTCTTGCGCGAGAGCGCGCATGCATCTAAGCGCTGGCCCCCGCTCACTGGGGGCAGTCTACAGGCAAATCGGTGGCTCTGCTCTCCGGCCGCCGATTTCAGAACGGCAAGATCAACGGAACCAGAGCAACGCTGACCACAAGGCAGATCACAGCGAATGGCACGCCGATCCGCAGGAAATCCATAAAGCGATAATTGCCCGGCCCAACAACCAATGTGTTCACTGGCGAAGAGACCGGGGTCATGAAGGCCGCAGAGGCCGCAAGCGCCACTGTCATCGCAAAGGGATAGGGCGACGCGCCCAGCGCTGCCGCAACGGCCAGCGCGACGGGGGCCATCAGAACGGCAGTTGCGGTATTTGAGATGAACAATCCCAGGATACCCGTGACCGCAAAAATCGCGGCCAGAACCAGCCGGGGAGAGGTGCCGTCCAGCATATCCAGCAGCGCCTGTGCCGCAATTTCAACCCCGCCAGTGCGTTGCAGCGCCAACGAGAAGGGCAACATGCCCACAATCAGGATCAGGCTTTGCCAGTGGATCGAGCGGTAAGCGCCCGCCATGTCGATGCAACGAAACAGGCCCAGCAGAAGACACCCAAATAGCGCTGCCTGAACATTTGGCACAATCCCCCACACCATGAGAACCACCACCAGCGCCAGCACCCCCAGCGCCAGCGGCGCGCGGTTGCGCGCGGGCGCCGCCTCATCCGATTCTGCGGGCAGATCCAGCAGCACCAGATCGCGCCGTTCGTCCGTCAGCTTGCGGATTGCGCGCCAGGGGCCAACAGCCAGCAACGTGTCGCCCGCGCGCAACGGCTCGTCTATCACGCTCTCCGGCACGGGTTTCGTGCCATGCTTAATCCCGATCACCGACAGGTCATAGCTGGCGCGAAACCGCGCGCCTGTAACCGTCTTGCCAATCAACCGCGAGGTTGACGGAACGATGATTTGCGCCATGCCGATTTCCTGCGCCATGTCGGTAAACCACAGGCCAGTAACCGGCAAGGCGATCAGGTCATGCACCAGCGCAAAGGCTTTGAGATCGAAATCCACGCCGCGCTGGTCGATCAGCAAGATATCATCTGCCTGTAGCACTGTCTCTGCCCGTGGATGGATCACCTGGCGGCGAAACCGGCTGCCGCGCTCGATGGCAATGATATTGATCCCTCCACTTGCCCGCAGATCCAGCGCATCCAGACGCTTGCCCGCAAGGTTTGAACCTGGGCGCAGCCGCAGCCGATGTTCGCGCCCCGCGAGGCTGTAATCCTCGACCCAATTTGCCAGCCCGATGCGGGCGGGCACATCGGGCATTGGCCCCGGTGCAAGAAAACGCCGTGCGACAAGCATATACAGAATTGCCAGCACAAGGATCGGCACGCCAAAAGGCGTGAAGGCGAAAAAGCCAAAGCCCGAATGGCCCTGCCGTATCAATTCGGAATGTACCACCAGATTGGGCGCAGTCGCCACCAATGTCATCATCCCGCTAATCAGCGCGGCCACTGACAGCGGCATCATCAGCCGGCCTGCCGGAATGCGCGCATTGCGCGCAATACGCAGCACAATGGGGATAAAGATTGCGACAACCCCGGTCGACGACATGAAAGAGCCAACCCCTGCCACGATAACCATCAGAAGAAAGATGAGCTTCGCTTCGCTCGCCCCCGCGCGTTCGGTCAACCAATCGCCCAGACGTTGCGTAACCCCAGTGCGCACCAATGCCTCGCCAATCACGAAAAGCGCAGCAATCAAGACAATATTGGGATCTGACAGCCCGACAAGCGCCTCTGACATGGAAATAACACCCGTCATCGGCAAAGCGACCATCATGATAACAGCCACCACATCCATGCGTGGTCGGTTGAGGGCAAACATCACCACAGCCGCCCCCAAAAGCACCAGAACCATCGCCAGATCAGACATGCACATTCCCCCGGTCATCGGTGCGGCGCCGTCGGAGATAGGGGTGGGTCTTTGTCATGCCAGCGGCGTCTGGGCCAGCGCGTCAATCTTCATGCGCCCCATCAGCACTTGCGCCACCGGGCCAGCAAACATGCGCCTGATGGCCAATTGCGCGCGCCTGTCTGTGACAAGCGCCAGAGATTTGCGCCCTTGTGCACGCAAACTTCCCGTCAGACTGGCGCAAGGGGCAGCGATCACAAGCTCTGACACCCCGCCTGATCGAGATGATTTTCCAAGCTCTGCAACACCGACCACACCCGTTGCGCCAACCCATCTGTGGCCTGCGGTTTGCCCCGCCTGCCAGATCTCTGGCCTGTCGCTGGCAAAGAAATCACAATGTGCAAACTTCGCTTTGAGCATGTCGTGCGCAAGATCCTGCAGGGTGAACACTATTATTTCAAACATGACATTGAAGTGAAGTGATGAAAACCCGCAAAGCCCAGTCCTTTGTTGCAGGCCCTACCGGCCAAGATTGCAACCGGCATGGCCAGTCTTTGGGCGGTGCTGCATGCTCCGGATCAGCGCCGCAAGCCGACAGCGCAAGGGATTGATACATCATCTCAAAACCCTGCCAGCACGCGACAAGGGCAAGCGGGGATTGACCTATAGCGGAAAAAAACGCATTCCCGACAGGTCTCCCGATCAATTCCCTCCAGCGCCACGCGCGGCTAACGGCTATGTCATGGATGTCATCTCGCTTGTCGGCATCGTTGCCGCCCTGTTTATCGTAATTTCCCTGAGCGAGCCTTTGGCCGATCGTACACGGCTGCCCTATACTGTGGTTCTTGCCCTGATTGGCGGGTTGATAGGGTCTTTTGCGATTTATCTTGCCGAACACGGGCGCGAAATTATCGGCGCCCCCATGGCGATCGAGATATTCGAGTTCAGCATACGCTCCAATGTATTTTTGTATGTGCTATTGCCCACACTGCTGTTTCAGGTGGCGCTTGGCCTAAATCTGCGGCGTATGGCGGATGATTGGGTGCCCATCCTCGTCATGGCGGTGCTGGCTGTGGTGGTGGCAACCTTCACCATAGGCTTTGCGCTGACGCCTTTCACCACATTGCCGCTGATGGCCTGTCTGATGCTGGGTGCAATTGTTGCAACCACCGATCCCTCGGCAGTGGTCTCGATCTTTCGCAACATCGCGGCCCCACAACGGCTAACCCGGATTGTCGAAGGGGAAAGCCTGCTCAATGACGCGGCCGCCATCGCGCTATTCGGGTTTTTCCTGACTTTCGTGATGCTGGGTGTGCCAAACCCGACCCTGCGTGATGCGCTGGCGGGGTTTCCAATCCTGATCTTTGGGGGAATTGCGATTGGCTGGGTATTGGCGCGGGTTTGTATTGCGCTTTTCTCCTTGCTGGCACGATTTCCGCGCGCGCAGGTCTCGCTGAGTGTGGCCCTTCCCTATGTCACTTTCCTTGTCGCAGATCGTCTGCTGGGTGTTTCAGGTGTCATCGCGGTTGTTATGGCTGGCATGACACTTAATCTTCTGGGGCCGGGGCGTTTGTCACCGGTCAACTGGTCAAACTTGCGAGAGGTCTGGGATGTGCTGGCGCATTGGGCCGGGGCATTGATCTTTCTCTTGGCCGCGCTGCTGGTTCCGCGCCTGCTGGGCGATGTGCAACTCCGCGATCTGGGCCTGATCGGTGTGGTGATCATTGCGGCCATCGCCGCGCGGGTGTTCATGCTTTATGCTGTCTTGCCGCTGCTGACGGCCATGCGCCTGTCACCACGCGTGGATCGGCCCTACCGCGTGGCAATCCTATGGGGTGGATTGCGCGGTGCTGTCACGCTTGCGCTGGCGCTGGCTGTTACGGAAAACCTGAGCGTTCCGGAAGATATCCGCCGCGAGGTTGGCATACTTGCGACAGGGTTCACACTTTTCACCCTGCTGATGCAGGGGACGACCCTGCGCTGGGTGATTTCGGCTCTGGGGTTGGACAAACTCAGTCAGCTTGATCATGCCCTTTCCAACCAAGTTATCGCCGTCGCCTTGCAAAATGTGCGCGAGGAAGTTGCGACCACGACAAAACGCCATGAATTGAGCCATGATATCGTACGCTCGGAAGCCAAGCGTTTTGCCGAACGACTGGACGGCGCGATGGAAAAGGCAGAGGGCGCAGACGAAATTCCAGACCGCGACCGCATCACCCTGGGTCTGGTAGCGCTTGCAGGCCGCGAGCGCGACATGATCCTTGACACATTTCGCGAGCAATTGATCTCGGCACGGCTGGCAGAACAGATGCTGTCAGACGCAGACCGGCTCATCGAACGGACGCGCACGGGTGGGCGCGATCAATACCGCGTGGCGGGCCGCATGAGCCTTGTGCGCGGGCGTTGGTATGGTTTCGCAATTTTCTTGCACAACCGGTTGCGGATGTCGCGCATGCTTGCGCGGATGATGGCTGACCGCTTTGAAATCTTGCTCAACCAACGCCTGATCCTACGTGATCTCCACAGCTATATAGATGGCAAAATCCGGCGCATTCACGGCAAGCGCGTCGCAGATCTGTTGCATGAACTGCTCAAGCGGCGCGAAGAAGAAACGCAAAGCGCGCTTGATGGCCTGCGGCTGCAATATCCCGGATATGCCGAGGAAATTGAACGTCGTTTCATCCGCCGCACCTCGTTGCGGCTGGAAGAACGGGAATATGACATCCTGTATCAGGATGGTCTGATCGGGCGCGAATTGTTCACCACACTCAAGCAAGAGCTGGGCGAAAAGCGCAAACGCGCAGAAGCGCGCCCTGCACTCGACCTTGCGGTTCAGAAAACCGAATTGGTGCGTCGGTTCCCGCTTTTTGCGAATATGGATGAAGACAGGCGCGCCAGACTCGCCCAAGCCCTCAAGACACGGTATGTCCAACCCGGTGAAGTGCTCATGCGCAGGGGCGATATCCCGCGCGAGGTTTATTTCATCGCTTCAGGTGCCTTCGAGGTTGAAGTTGCCGGACAGAAAAGCAAGTTGGGCCGCGGCGAGATGTTTGGCCAATTGGCACTTCTCAGCCGGCAAATGCGCCGCACACAAGTTACAGCCATGACGCATTCGACCCTGCTTGTTCTGGACGAAGCACGATTCCGGCGGCTTTTGAAACGAAACAAGACAATTCGCGATGCGGTACTGGAAAGTGCCACACAAAGAGGCCTGAACACAGAGATTCTGAACATCCCGGAGTGAGAGCAGGCACGCACAACATGCTTTCATGCAAAGTGCCGGTCGGGCAAACGGCTGCACCCGCTTCACAGTACCCGCAACATATTTGCCAGTCGCGCATATCTGCGGCACACCACAGCCGGAAGGTTTCGCCTCTCCAATAACCCGAAACCGGAAACCCGGTTTCGAGCATGAAGGTCTACCGCCCCGGTCGATCCGCCAGCAGCAGCACGACAGAGCGATACCGCGCCCGCAATACCGGCCAGAGCGACCAGAGCGCAAAGACTGCCGCCAGCGCAAGAATGGTTCCGCTGATGGGACGGGTGAAGAAAACTGTCCAATCCTGATTGTAATTGGCCAGCGAGGTCATGAAATACCTTTCCGCCAATGGCCCCAGAATTACCCCAAGCACAAGCGGTGCCGTCGGGAACCCGATCCGTTTCATTCCCCAGCCCACAAAGCCGAAAAAGATGCAGACATAGACATCGAAAATGTTGTTTCGCACGCCATATGCCCCGATAATGCTGAGCAGGATGATAAACGCACCCAGAACCGCAGGCGGGGTTTTCATAAGGGTGGAGAAAAACTGCGCAACCCCAATTCCTGCAAAGATCATCAGGATATTTGCAAGGATCATGGCCGCAAAAATGGTGTAAACCATTGTCGGGTCATTCAGAAACAGCAACGGCCCAGGGTTGACGCCATGCAGCATCATCGCCGCAAGCATGATGGCGGTTGCAGCGCTTCCGGGTATGCCCAGCGTCAGCAATGGCACCATGGCAGAGCCTGTTGTGGCATTCTTGGCGGCTTCTGGCGCGGCAAGACCGGCCATTATACCTGTGCCAAACTTGTCACCATCTGGCGAGACTTGCTTTTCAATCCCATAGGCAATGACTGCGCCGGGGGTCGCACCGGCACCGGGAATAACCCCCAAGATGCTGCCAATGGCAGAGCCTCGGAAAATCGCGCCGCGCACATCCCAGAAATCGCGCAATGTGACTTTGCTCTGGACATTGACGCCTTTGGAAGGGCGCAAGTCGCGGTTTGTCGCAATAAGGTCTATCACTTCGCTGATTGCGAATAGTCCTATCATCACCACAACAAAATTGATACCACTTTGCATGGCTGGCACGCCAAAGGTAAAGCGCGCGACACCATAGATGGGATCAACCCCGACAGTGCCGATAACCATCCCCAAAAACAGCGACAAGAGGCTTACAATCGGCCTGTCTTTGGAGATGGCGATAACACTTATCAGGCCAAGCACTGTAGCCGCAAAAAACTCTGGCTGCGAAAAACGCAGCGCAAATGTTGCGAAAGGGGCCGCAGCGAAAGACAGGACAAGGGCGCTTGTCAGCCCCCCGATTGCAGAGGCTGCGATTGCGACAGCCAGCGCGCGCCGCACCTCGCCGCGTTGTGTCATCGGGTAGCCATCCCAGCAGGCGGGCAGCGATGCGGGTGTTCCGGGTACATTGATGATGATGGCCGAGATCGACCCGCCAAACACGCCGCCGACATAGATTGCCCCCAAGAACAGCATGGCCTGGGTTGGCATCATCGAATAGGTGAATGGCAGGGCCATAGCCATGGCATTGACGAAAGAGACACCGGGCAAAGCCCCGGCAATCACGCCCAGCATCAGCCCGATAACGATCGTCAGCAGCGCTGAAAGTGCAAAGGCGTTCTGGAACCCCATTCCCAGCAATTCGAATGTGCTCACATCTGTCCCCTCTGATCATGTCAGGTGAATGGGGTGCCCCCGTTACGTATTCAGTAGATTCGCAAAAGCCTGAGAAACCACACGGAGAAATCGTCAAAAACACCGACCCCCCGGTTAAGCGGCATCAAGGCAAGCCCCATGAAAACCCATAGGAGCGTGATCATTCCGATCACGCTGACCGCTAGCAAAATCCCGGAGTTGCGTATGCCACCCAGCAGACACCAGCAGAAAATGAACAGCGCCGCTGAGATGGCAAAACCGACATTCGGCAAAAGCCATGCGAAACCAAGAAGCAGCGCCATGCCACCTGCGGCTTTGCGATAGCTGTAGACCTCGGTCTGTTCCGGCACAAAGGCCGTGCGCTTTCGCTTCTGCTCGGCAAAAACGCCCCAGAGTTCGGTGATGATCCACAGCACAGCAATGACCGCGATGGCATTGAGGAAGATCGTAGGCCAGGCATCCGGGCCAAGACCCCGCGCGCGAATGCGCAAGGGGCGGTGAAACATATAGGATGGCAGGATCAGTGTCAGGGCCAGAATGCCGGAAGGCAGCGCGATCCGGGACAGGACTGTCTGCAACAATCGCCCCATATGGGGGGCGCGGTGTTTCGCGCCCCCTGTCTCGGTTCTGAGCGGTGACATCCAGTTCAGTCTTCCAGCTGCGCGGCAATCGCATCGAAGAATGTCAGGATCTCTTGTTGTGCCGCCTCTCCGGTCACTGGCTCAAGACAGGTATATGTCTGGGCACAAAATGCCTGCCATGCGTCTGTTTGTGTTGCCGCAACAACCGCAGCCTCCAGGCGGGCAACCACATCTTCAGGCGTTGCGGCTGGCACGGCGAGAGTGCGGAAAGTGTTCAGATAGACCATGTTCAACCCAAGCTCACCCGATGTCGGCACATCCGGGAATTCCGGGTGGCGCGCCTCCGAGAAGATCAGCAGGGGCCGATATTCCCCTGATTCCAGAAATTGCACCACATCGCCCGGCTCTTCATAAATCAGATCCGTATGCCCGCCCAAAGGCGCGGTATAGCGCTCTCCGGGCGCGGAGAAGGGCACATTGACCATATCAAAGCCCTGCTCGGCCATGGTGATCAGGGCCACATCATCCTGAGTGCCATAGCCCGATGTCGCAACGGTCAGCTCGCCGGGATTGTCGCGGGCATAATCCAGCAATTGCTCGGCTGTCTCAAAGCGGCTATCGGCCGCGACATAGAGAAAGGATGGCGTGCTTTGGACAATAGCCAGCACCCGGAAATCCTCTGGTGTGTTATCACCGATATCGGCAGCCCATGACGCAACGGTCAGAGAAATCAATGTGCCAACCGTATAGCCATCGGCTGGGCTTGTTCGCAGCCGTGTCAGCCCGGCATTGCCTGACGCACCGGCGACATTGGTAACCGGAATGGACACACCCAGTTCCGTTTCAAGAATTTGGGCGAGTTGGCGGCCCATGACATCGGCACCGCCACCCGGCCCGAATGTCACAACAAGTTCTATGGGCCGGTTAGGATAGTCCTGAGCGATTGCCGCATTTGCCATAGCAAACGCGCCTGCAACCAGAACACCGCCGAAGGCAAATCTTCCAAGTTTCCTCATTTCAAGTCTCCTCCCTGTTATTGCTGTACCGGGGTGAATGTCTCATCCCGCCTTTCTGTCGCCCGACCCGCACTCCTCCAGCGCGGGCTATGCTTTCTCTTTTGTCTCCTCTGCCAGTTTGAGCCGTTGAATCTTGCCAGATGGCCCCTTGGGCAAATCATCCAGAATATGAATCACATCCGGGCATTTGAAATCGCCCAGCTTACGCCTGCAAAGCGCGACAAGCTCGTCACTGCGCACGGTTGCGCCATCGCGCAGCTTTACCGCCGCCTCGACACGCTCGCCATATTGCGCGCAATGCCGCGCGAAGGCGGCAGCCTCGACAACATCGGGATGCCCATAGAGCGCCTCATCCACCTCGCGCGGGGCAATGTTTTCGCCGCCCTTGATGATCAATTCTTTCAGCCGGCCAGTGACAAAGACATAGCCATCCGCATCCATACACCCCAGATCCCCGGTTCTGAGCCAGCCATCAGGGGTAAAGGTATCTCTGGTTGCCTCTGGGTTGCGGAAATAGCAGGTCATGACATTGGGGCCGCGCACGGCAATCTCACCTTCCAACCCATGCGCCACGGGCATCAAATCCTTGGACAAGATCACCACATCATTGCCAAAGGCCCTGCCCGGAGAGCCGATCTTTCGTGTTCCGGGGGGCAAAGGGTTTGACAATATCTGAGCGGCCGTTTCCGTCAGGCCCATAGTCTCTATAATCGGTATGCCAAAGCGGGCTTGAAAGGCGGTTTGCGTCTCTATGGCAAGGGCAGATGAGGCAGACCGCCCGAACCTGATCCGCGCTGTTGTTGCTCTATCGGGATTTGCCGCGCCATGCAGCAAATGCGAGATGATGGTGGGCACCACCGAGAACCATGTGACCTGATACTCTTTGCAAAGGTTCCAGAACTTGCTTGCCGAAAATTTGTCACACACCAGCGCAGAACCGCCAGAAACCAGCGGCCCCATGATCGTGACGCACAGCCCGTTGATATGATAGATGGGCAACACACAAAGCGCGCGATCCTCTGGGCAAAGGGCATGTGCCAAACTGGCCGTCCAGCCCCCGGCAAGCAAGCTGGCATGTGTATGCAACACGCCTTTGGGGCGCCCTGTCGTGCCAGAAGTATACATCAGGATCGAGGCATCTTGTGGCGCTATCTCATCAAGGGTGGCGCGCCCCTGCGCGATTGGCCATTCAATCACCGCCCCCACTGCGACTGTCGGGGCTGTCACCGCATGCGCCTGTGCCGCTTGTTCAAAAAGGTCGCTCTGGGCTTTGCCCAACAAGATGATCTTGGCCTCGGAATGGGACAGCGCGTAGCCAATCGCCTCTGCACCTGCCACCAGATTGATAAGGGCCGTACGAAACCCGCCATAGAGCGCGCCAAACAGACACAGGATTCCCTGACGGCTATTGGGCAGCATTATCGCAACGCAATCCCCCTTGCGCAGCCCCTGCCCCGCAATCCGCGCCGCGATTTCTGCCGCAGCGTCGCGCAAATCAGACCAAGTCAGCGTTTCGCTATCGGGAAACAGAAAGGCAGGATCGCTGGCTTGCGTTTGCGCGCGCAGCTCCAGCCATTGGCGCACAGTTCCCTCTGGTGGTGTGGCAGACACAGCACTCATTTTCCGGCCTCTGCCCAGTAATCAGCAAACACTGCGTCAAGTGTGGGTTCTTGCGGGGCGATGGGCCGGACAACCTTGGTGCGCTGCATAAAATGCTTCCAGTGCAGATTGTCATCTATGGAATTGCCGCCCCAACTGCCGCAGCCCATCGACAGAGAAAATGGCAACCCATTGTCAAACGCGCCCCCGGTGGCAAAACAATGCGCCTGATTGACGATGACACGGCAGGTGGGCATCATGCCCCCCAACTGCACCGGGCGCTCTGGATGCGTGCTGTGCACTCCAAGCGAATGGCCCGCGCCCTGATGCAACAGAATACGGCGCGTCAATTCCACAGCATGATCATAATCGCGTGCGCGATACAGCGCCACAACGCGGCTCAGCTTCTCGCCCGAGAAGGGGTGATCGGGGGCTATTCCATCGGTTTCGACGGCAATAAAGCGCGTATCCGCAGGCACTTTGCCCTCCAGACCCAGCTTCTCAAGAAGAATATCGGCATCTTTCGCGATGATATCCCGGTTCAAATGCCCCTCTGGCCAAAGCTATTCTATAATATGCCCGGTCTCTGAACGCGGCATGCGCGCTCCCCCCACTGCCGCCAGAGCGCGCACAAACACATCATAGC
>JAIUNA010000084.1 GCA_022565265.1 Roseinatronobacter sp.
GCACCTGTGCGCATGATGCCGATTGGCAGGCGCGCTTTTTGCGCGCCGTGCGTGCGCGCCCCGAAGTGCTGGAAGCCCACAGGCTGGCGGGCGATATAGATTACATCCTCAAAGTGCGCGTCACCAATGCCCGCGCCTATGACAGATTCTATCAGGCGCTGATCTCCGAGGTGACGATCCATAATGTGACGGCGCTGCTGTCGATGGAAGAAATCAAGTTCACCACCGAATTGCAATTGGAACAGACACAAACCTGAGCCGATGAGAGGGGAGGGGCAACCATGCGCCTTGCGGGATTTTTGCTATGCCTTGCCGCTCTGGCGGCTGCACCTGTGCGCGCCGAGATGCTGCCACAGCTTTATGATGTGGCAGGGGTAACGGCGGGCGATGTGCTCAATATCCGCGCCGCGCCACAGGCCAGCGCCGCAATTATCGGCACACTTGCCCCCGATGCGCAGGGTGTGGAAGTGGTGGCGCAAAATGCCAGCGGCACATGGGGCCAGATCAATACAGGCGAAACTGCGGGCTGGGTCAATCTGCGCTACCTTGAAGCACGCGGCGTGCATATCGACAATTACAATCTGCCTGTGGGCCTGTCCTGCTATGGGACAGAGCCGTTCTGGTCACTCTCCAACATCAACGGCGCTTTGCAGTATGAGGCGATGGATGGCCCTGCCAAAGCGCTGGATATCTGGATCGCGCAAGATAGCGGCATTGCAGGCGATTTGCGCCGCATGATCCTGATGGCGGGTCTTGGCGGGCCAGCGACAGCGTTTCTGTACCCTGCCGCCTGCACTGACGGGATGAGTGACCGCGCCTTTGGACTGGCAATCAGCCTGATGACAGCGCCTGATGCGCCCATGCTGTCGGGGTGTTGCAGCCTCACGGAGCAACGGCGCTAAACCAACGCTCCAGCCGGGCGCGATTGACACCCAGATCGGAATGGCCAAAGCGCGCGCGGGCAAAGGCCAATACCATCGCGCCATCGCCTGCGGGTTCCACCAGAATAGAGGTGTAATCGGGATAGCCCATAAGGCGTGTGCGAGTCTGATACGTGATATGCCCCCCCTCTGGTGTGCCTGCAAGGCGCGTGGCCCCATCAGCGCGGGCGATGTCATCAATGCGGCGGGCCAGCTCTGGCGCGGGCATCTGAAACACCTGCGGCATGGAATCGCCTCCCACCATGCGGATCAGGTGAAAATTGGGCGATGCGGGGCGCGTGACAAGGCGCGGGTCTTCATGCCAGCGCGCAGGATCAGAAGGCGCAAGCCGGATATAGGCGGCCAGCGCCAGCGCAACACCTACCCCCACCAGAAGAACAAGCTTGATCATCCCCACCCTTTCCCAAAGCGCCCAAAGCACAACCCCTGCGCGATATAGTGCAACATGACTGCGGCCCAAGAGCGGGTCAAGCGGTTCCCGATTGGCAGGGGGCGAAAGCGCGCCTTTGGGATTGCCTTTGCGCCAAGATCGGATAGCCATAGGCCCATGGCGCAAGCGGCAGGACACAGATGCTATACGAGCGCGAAGGATATGACACCGGCCACTGGCCCCAAAGCTATTGGCGCGCAACCTGCCCCGCTCTGCCCCCCTGCCCCGCGCTGGAGGACGAAACCCATGCCGATGTGGTGATCATTGGCGCGGGCTATGCAGGGCTTAGCGCCGCGCTGGAACTGGTGGAACGGCATGGCGCAGATGTGGCGGTGCTGGAGGCAGGCCAGCCCGGCTGGGGCGCATCGGGGCGCAATGGCGGGTTTTGCTGTCTGGGCGGTGCGCGGCTAAGCGAGGCTATGATAAAGCACCGCTTCGGGGCAGAGGCCGCCCCGGATTGGGCGCGCTTCGAGCATGGCGCGATTGCGCGCGTGCGCGACAATCTGGCGCGCTACAGCATAGATGCCCAAGCCTGCGAAGGGGGCGAATTGCTGCTGGCCGACAGCCCCCGCCGTTGGGCCGCACTGCAAGCCAAACCGCCGGAACCGGGCGCGCGCCTGCTGGATCGTGCCGCGCTACAGGCCGAGGGGCTGCATACTGCCGCCTATCACGGCGGGCGGATCGTGCCGCAGGGCTTTGGCCTGCACCCGCTGCGCTATGTTACTGGGCTGGCACAAGCGGCCCTTGCCGCCGGTGTGCGGATTTACGGCGAGAGTGGCGCGCAAAGCCTGCGCCCCGATGGCGCTAGCTGGCGGGTACAGACAGCGCAAGGCATGGTGCGCGCGCGTCAGGTGCTTGTGGCAACAAATGGCTATAGCGACGAGACGCTTGTGCCATGGCTGCGCGGGCGCATTTTGCCTGCCATCTCGAATATCATGGTCACGCGGCCCCTTGCGCCAGAGGAACTTGCCGCCCAAGGCTGGACGCGCCATCTGATGAGCTATGACGACCGGGTGCTCTTGCATTATTTCCGCCTGCTGCCCGATAATCGTGTGCTGTTTGGGGCGCGGGTTGGGCTGTCGTTCCGCCCGGCCTCTGTTGCAGCTTTAGCCCAGCGCGCGCGGTCAGAGTTTGAGGTGATCTTTCCGCAGTTCAAAGCCGCCGCCACCGAATTTGCGTGGAATGGGCTGGTCTGCCTCACATCCTCGCTTGCGCCCTATATCGGCCCTGTGCCTGCCGCGCCGCCGGGGCTGTGGCTGGCGCTTGGCTGGCATGGCAATGGCGTGGCGGCGGCCTCTGAAGGGGGGCGGCGCGCGGCACGCGCGCTGATGGGAGAGGCCAGCGCGCCCCCCATCATCACCCGGCGCGCGCCTGCGCGCTTCCTGCTGCCGCGCAAATGGGCCTTGGGCGCAGGCATGGCCTTGGGCGGCCTGCGCGATGGGCCATTGCGCGCGGTTTAAGCGGCCGCTTTCAGCATGCCTTCGCGCTGCAAATGGGCATAGGTCTGATCCAGCGTTTTGCGCGCGCGCGCAATCAATTCGTCAATATCGGCAAGTGTGATCACCAAAGGCGGCGCGATGATCATCCGGTCATAGACATGGCGCATCACCAGATTATTGCCGAAGGAATATTCACGGCAGATATAGCCCACGGTTCCCGGATCGGCGGCAAAACGCGCGCGGCTGGCCTTGTCGGGCGTCAGCGCAAGGCTGGCCATCATCCCGCGCGAAACCGCCTCGCCCACCAGCGGATGATCGGCCAAAGACCCCCAGGCCTGCGCCAGATAGGGCGCTGTCTCATGGCGCACGCGGGTTATGATCCCTTCTTCTTCCAGAATGCGCAGATTTTCCAGCGCCACCGCAGCGGCAACCGGATGGCCGGAATAGGTATAGCCGTGATTGAATTCATCCTGCGCAATCGTATGGGCCACCTCGTCACAGACAATAGAGCCGCCAATGGGCTGATAGCCCGATGACAGGCCCTTGGCGATGGTGATGATATGGGGGCGAATGCCATAGCCTTCGCACGCAAACCAATAGCCGGTGCGCCCAAAGCCCGTGATCACCTCATCAGCGATCAGCAAAATCCCGTATTTATCTACAATGCGCTGGATTTCGGGCCAATAGCTTTCTGGCGGGATGATCACACCGCCCGCGCCCTGCACTGGCTCTGCGATAAAGGCGGCTACATTTTCCGGCCCCAGTTCCAGTATCTTGGCTTCCAGTTGCTGCGCACGCGCAAGGCCAAACTCCTCGCGCGTCATATCGCCGCCTTCCAGATACCAATGCGGCTGGTCGATATGCACGATCCCCGGAATGGGCAGGCCGCCTTGCGCATGCATGGCCGACATCCCCCCCAATGATCCGCCCCCCATGGTTGACCCATGATAGCCATTCTTGCGCGAAATCACGATATGGCGCTGGGGCTGGCCCTTGAGCGCCCAATATTGCCGCACCATGCGCAAATTGGTGTCATTGGCCTCTGACCCGGAGCAGGCGAAAAACACATGGTTCAGATCGCCCGGCGCAAGTTCGGCCAGTTTTGCGGCCAGTTTCAAGGCTGGTACATGGCTGGTTTGGAAAAACGTGTTGTAATAGGGCAATTCGCGCATCTGCCGCGCGGCGGCATCGGCCAGTTCTGTGCGGCCATAGCCGATATTGACGCACCACAGCCCCGCCATGCCGTCAATCAGCTCTTCCCCGTTGCTATCGGTCAGCCGCACACCATCGGCGCGCACGATAATCCGCGCACCCTTCTTTCCCAAAGCCCCATTGGCCGTGAAAGGGTGCATATGATGGGCCGCATCCAGCGCCTGCAATTCTGCCGTGGGCGCGATATTGGTCAAGCTCATGGGTCTCTCCGCAAATCAGATTTTGCAAGAGGATACAGCCCGACTGACCCGCGTCAAGGAAATTTGATCAAATTATCCGAAGACGCCCCCGGCCAGCCCTGCGTGGATATTTTCCACACCTTGGGCGATATCGGCGGCAATCGCCTCTGCAAGGGCTGTAGGATCGCCCGCTTCCAGTGCCGCCAGCGCGCGTTTGTGATTGTCGGGCATATGCAACGCGCCCCCATGTGCGCCGCGCGCGCCCTTATCCGCCTGCCCCAGACAGACCACCCGCAAAGACGGCCCGAACCGCAACCAAAGCGAGATGGCCAAAGCCTCCAGCACCTCCGAACTGGCACGCGCGTAAAGCGCGAAATGAAACGCATGATTGGCGCGCAGATAGGCGGGAATATCGCCTGTGGCCAGCGCCTGATCCAGCCGCGTATCTATGGCGCGCAAATCGGCAATCACGGCGCTGTCACACCCCGGCAGCGCCTGACGCGCAAGGCGGGTTTCAATTGCCGCACGGGCATGGCCCAGATCCTCCAGCGCCGCGATATCAAGGCGCGGAACACAGACACGGCGATTGCCCTGCATCTGCAACGCGCCTTCGGCAATCAGGCGCCGGATGGCCTCTCGGACAGGGGTCATGCCCAAACCCAACCGCCCGACAAGCCCCTCGATCGTCACCGCCGCCCCCGGTGCCAGATCGCCAAACAGAACCATATCGCGCAGCCGCGCATAGGCGATCTGATGGGCGGGCAGACGGTCTGTCATGGGCAAGCCTCCGGCTGGTTTGGCCAGTTTCTCTTACACAGTTTCAGCCATGCGCAGTGAAAAAATGCCATCCCCATGCCCGGCGATGGTGATCTTGCAACAGTGGAGGGAAGATTTCGCGCCACCATCGCCCGATAAAAGCGCGCATTCGGGCAAGCGCTGTGAGTGGCAAAGGGCAGTTATGCTGGGAAGGTTGGGGAAGGCCAAACTTCCCCAACCTTCTCCGATCTACGCGCAAATCTTTTGTATCAGGCAGCACCCAAGCGCTGCCCGCAGTCACGTAGCGCAAGGGATTAGCCGGTAAAGCCACTGTCAAGCGGCAAGCCAGACCCTAGAAAAACGCCTGCACTCCGGTTTGCGCCCGCCCAAGAATCAGCGCATGCACATCATGCGTGCCTTCATAGGTATTCACGGTTTCCAGATTCATCATGTGCCGAATAACCTGATATTCCTCGGATATTCCGTTGCCGCCATGCATGTCACGCGCCATGCGCGCGATATCCAGCGCCTTGCCGCAATTGTTGCGCTTGATCAGGCTTATCATTTCCGGCGCGGCGCTGGCTGTATCCATCAGGCGGCCCACTTGCAGCGCCGCTTGCAGGCCCAGCGCGATTTCGGTTTGCATATCGGCCAGTTTTTTCTGGAAAAGCTGCGTACCGGCAAGGGGTTTGTCAAATTGCTTGCGATCCAGCCCATACTGGCGCGCGGCATGCCAGCAGAACTCTGCCGCACCCATAACCCCCCAAGCGATCCCGTAACGGGCGCGGTTGAGGCAGCCAAACGGGCCTTTCAGCCCCTCGACATGGGGCAAAAGCGCGTCTTCCCCCACTTCGACCCCATCCATCACAATCTCGCCTGTGGTCGAGGCACGCAGGCTCCACTTGCCCCCGATCTTGGGCGCAGACAGCCCCGCCATGCCCTTTTCCAGCACAACGCCCCGGATACGCCCTCCATGGGCCTCGGATTTCGCCCAGACGACAAAGACATCGGCAAAGGGGCTGTTGGAAATCCACATCTTGGAGCCTGTCAGCCGATAGCCCGTAGCGGTTTTCTCGGCGCGGGTTTTCATGCCTGCGGGGTCTGATCCCGCGTCAGGCTCTGTCAGGCCAAAGCAGCCAATCAGCGCGCCCGAACACAGGCCCGGCAAATATTTCGCGCGCTGCGCTTCCGAACCATAGGCATAGATCGGATAGATCACGAGAGAGCTTTGCACCGACATCATCGACCGATAGCCACTATCCACGCGTTCAATCTCGCGCGCGACAAGGCCATAGGTGACATAAGACGCGCCAAGCCCGCCATATTCCTCTGGCAGCGTTACCCCCAGCAACCCGGCCTCGCCCATCAGGCGGAACAAGTCGGGATCGGATGTTTCCTCGCGGTAAGCCGCAATCACGCGCGGTTGCAGCACAGTTTGCGCAAAGTCATGGGCAGCATCGCGCAACATACGCTCATCTTCGGATAACTGGCTTTCCAGCTTGAGCGCATCCTCCCACAGAAATTTCCCCAGATCGGGCGCATCTTTGGATGTGAGCGCGGGTTTATCTAGCGGCATGGTCTCCTCCGGGTTTCATGCGATTACAGCATGTGGTACTCTTTAATTTGCCAGATGAAAAAGGATAATGCCGCATTATCCCATTCCAAAACGGAATACCAATGCCGACAGCGCGCCGCTTTCTCCCCCCGATCCAAAGCTTGCAGGCCTTCGAGGCCGTCGCACGGCTGGGCAGCTTTACCGAAGCGGCAACAGAGCTGGCGCTGACACAATCGGCCATCTCGCGGCAAGTCTCGGCGCTGGAGCGGCAACTGGGCGTGGCGCTTTTGCTGCGCGGGCCGCGCCATGTCGTACCCACTGCCGAAGGGGCAAGCTATGCAAGCGCGGTGCGCGGCGCATTGGGGCAGTTGCATCATGCCGCCCTTGCCTTGCAGGACAAAGACGGGGCGGGCACATTGACGCTGGCCATCCTGCCCACATTCGGCACGCGCTGGCTGATCCCCCGCCTGCCCCGGTTCCTGCGCGCGCATCCCGAAATCACCTTGCATTTTGTCACCCGCATTGGCGCCTTTGATATGGGTTCCGCACGCGTGGATGCCGCAATCCATGCGGGCCGCGCAGATTGGCCCGCCACACGCGCAACGCTGCTGCTAGAAGACAGGGTACAGCCTCTGGCCGCGCCCCAGCTTGCGCGCGGGCTGCAGACAAGCTGGGGCCCGGACACAGCCAGCGACATCGCCCGCCTGCCCCGTCTGGCACTGGCCTCACGCCCGCAGGAATGGGCGGGCTGGATGGCGGCACAGGGCTTGCCGCCCCCCGCCCCGGCCGCGATGGTGTTTGAGCATCTGGCCGCCCTTGCCCAAGCCTGTGCGGCGGGCCTTGGCGTGGCCTTGATGCCGCCTTTTCTGTTCCGTACCGAAATCGCGCGCGGCGAGTTGTGCCCGCTTGCCCCTGATTGGGCCAATGGCGCGGGATATTGGCTGATGGAGCCGGATAGCGCAGCCCCCAAGCGCGCAGTTGCCGATTTGCGCACCTGGCTGGTGACAGAATGCAGTCGCGCCGATGGGGCCTTTGCCTGATCGCGCTTGCGGTGGCGCGCGTGCCTTGCGATAAGCGCGCCATGTCCAAAGCAAGCCCGCAATTCACCTGCACAGCCTGTGGCGCAACCCATCGCAAATGGTCTGGGCGCTGCGATGCCTGTGGCGGGTGGAATACAATCATAGAAGAAGCGCCCCTCTCGGCTGGCCCCGGCGCGCGTGTGGCCCAGGGCCGACAGATTGCGTTGTCCACTCTGGCCGATGCAGAACCACCACCACCGCGCGCCGCCAGCGGCATGGCAGAGCTTGACCGCGTGCTGGGTGGCGGGCTGGTTGCGGCCTCGGCTATCTTGGTGGGGGGCGATCCGGGGATCGGGAAATCCACCCTTCTGCTGCAAGCGGTGGCAAGTTTTGCATCCAACAACCTGAAATGCTTTTATATCTCCGGCGAAGAGGCCGCAGCGCAAGTGCGGCTGCGCGCCGCGCGTCTGGGGCTGTCTTCTGCGCCTGTCCACTTGGGCGCGGAAACAAATTTGCGCGATATCCTGTCTACTTTGGAAACCGAGCGCCCCGATCTGGTGGTGATCGATTCGATCCAGACGATGTGGCTGGATACAGTAGACAGCGCGCCCGGCTCTGTTTCGCAGGTGCGCGCAGCAGCGCATGAATTGGTCAGTTTCGCCAAGCGGCGGGGCGTATCTGTCGTGCTGGTCGGCCATGTCACGAAAGAAGGCCAGATCGCGGGGCCGCGCGTGGTGGAACATATGGTCGATACGGTGCTGTATTTTGAGGGCGAGCGCGGGCATCAATTCCGCATTTTGCGCGCGGTTAAAAACCGCTTTGGCCCAGCCGATGAAATCGGCGTGTTCGAGATGACAGGCGCGGGGCTGGCCGAAGTGGCCAACCCCTCGGCGCTGTTTTTGTCAGAGCGTGGCACACCTGCCCCCGGCTCGGTTGTATTTGCAGGCATAGAGGGCACACGCCCCATGCTGACAGAGATACAGGCGCTTGTCGCCCCATCCCCCCTTGGCACGCCCCGCCGGACAGTGGTGGGGCTGGATTCCGCGCGCCTGTCCACCATTCTTGCGGTGCTGGAAGCGCGCTGCGGCATTCCCTTTGCCGGGATGGATGTATTCTTGAACGTGGCAGGCGGCATGCGCGTTCACGAACCTGCCGCCGATCTGGCCATTGCCTGCGCGCTGCTTTCGGCCCGCGAAGACATCGCCTTGCCCATGGATACGGTTGTATTTGGTGAAATAAGTCTGTCTGGCGCTCTCCGACCTGTGAATCAGACCGAAAACAGGTTGAAAGAAGCGCAAAAACTTGGTTTCTGCGCAGCTATTGCGCCACGGCTGGCCAAGCCTACCGCGATGGATGGATTTGAATTAAAGGAAATGCCCGATCTGACCGAAGTTGTCGGGCAGGTTTTTGGCGCAGGCTAAACGCGGCGCAACGCATAGGAGAGGCGGATGGAAGGCTTCAATATAATCGACGCAGGCGTGGCGGTGATTATCCTCGTCTCTGGGATTCTGGCCTATTCGCGCGGTTTCATGCGCGAAGCATTGGCGATTCTCGGCTGGGTCGCGGCTGCGGTGCTGGCCTTCCTGCTGGCCCCAAGCGTGCAACCTTTGGTGCGCGAAATCCCCTATCTGGGCAGCTTTCTGGGCGATAGCTGCGAATTAACAGTGATCGCAGCCTTTGCCGTGGTATTTGCGGTGGTGCTGGTTCTGGCATCGCTGCTCACCCCGCTATTTTCCTCTTTCGTGCGCAATTCAGTGATTGGCGGGGTGGATCAGGGCGCAGGCTTTCTGTTCGGGATCGCGCGCGGCATCTTGCTGGTGGCGATTGCCCTTCTGGTATTTGAACGCGCAGTGCCCCCCGGCTCTGTCAGCATGGTAGAGCAATCACGCTCGGCTTCGGTTTTCGCGCAGCTGTCGGGCAATCTTAACGAGGCCGTGCCAGATGATGCGCCCAACTGGCTTGTTGGCAAATAAGAGCAACTGGTTGCGGAGTGCCGTTAAACGGTCTTGCGTTCTGGGCGTGACAGCGCGCCCGTGATAGGGTAGAGCGGCGCCATCTGCCACCAAATGCGAGTATCCCATGCTCAGCCACCCGTTCGATGACGATAAACTGCGCGAGGAATGTGGTGTTTTTGGCTGCATCGGAGTAGAGGATGCCGCGAATTTCGTGGCCCTCGGCCTGCATGCGCTGCAACATCGCGGGCAAGAGGCTGGCGGAATCATCACCCACCACCCCGATTCGGGCTTTCACTCGGCCCATCGCTTTGGGCTGGTGCGTGACAATTTCACCAAGGCCGGAGTGATAGAGGGGCTGCCCGGCTCTATCGGGATTGGCCATGTGCGCTATTCCACTGCCGGTTCCAAAGGCGCAACACAAATCCGCGATGTGCAACCCTTCTTTGGCGAGTTTGCCATGGGTGGCGCAGCCTTGGCGCATAACGGCAATATCACCAATGCAGATGCCATCCGGCGCGAGTTGATCGAGCGCGGGTCTATCTTTCAATCCAGCTATGACAGCGAATGCCTGATCCACCTGATGGCGCGCTCTTTCCAGAAGACAATCCCGGAGCGGATGAAAGACGCACTCCGCCGCGCGGAAGGGGCATTTTCAGTTGTGGCCATGACGCGCACCAAGCTTATTGGCGTGCGCGATCCGCTGGGCGTGCGCCCGCTGGTACTGGGCCGGGTGCATCAAGGCTGGGTGCTGGCTTCGGAAACCTGCGCGCTGGATATCATCGGCGCAGAGTTCGAGCGCGAGATTGCGCCGGGCGAAATGGTTGTGATCAGCGAGAAGGGCGTGGAATCCATGCAGCCTTTCGCGCCCCAGAAATCGCGCTTTTGTATTTTTGAACATGTCTATTTCTCCCGGCCCGACAGTTTCTACGGGGGCCGCTCTGTCTATGAAACCCGCCGCCAGATCGGGGGGGAGCTGGCCCGCGAAGCCCCTGTAGACGCCGATCTGGTTTGCCCTGTGCCTGATAGCGGCACACCTGCCGCGATTGGTTTTTCACAAGAATCGGGAATTCCCTTTGCCCTTGGCATCACCCGCAACCAGTATATGGGGCGCACATTCATTGAACCCTCGCAGGCCATCCGCTCTATGGGCGTGCGCCTGAAGCTGAATGTAAACCGTGCGCTTATCCGGAGCAAACGCATCATTTTGGTGGATGATTCCGTTGTGCGCGGGACAACCAGCCAGAAGATCAAGGAGATGATCCTTGAGGCAGGCGCGGCGGAGGTGCATTTTCGCATCGCATCGCCCCCCACGGCATGGCCCTGTTTTTACGGGGTAGATACGCCAGAACGTGAAAAACTGCTCGCCGCGAATATGACAGAGGACGAAATGCGCGCCCATATCGGGGTAGACAGCCTGAAATTCATCTCTCTGGATGGCCTCTATCGCGCTGCTGGCGAGCCGGGGGGCCGCCATCCCGCCCAGCCGCAATATTGCGATGCCTGTTTTTCCGGCGAATACCCGGTTGCGCCCTCGGATATGATAGAGCGCGGCTTCACCCCCAAACACGCGGCGGAATGAGCGAAAGCATCAGCTTCCGCCCGCATCATTTCCTCTGTGCGCTGGGGTTTCAGGGCAAGGGGTATTCCGACGATTTCACCGCCAATATGGCTAGGATCGTGGACAGGCTGCGCGGCCCTGATGGTGCTGGCGTGGAAATAGAGGTCACATTTCAAGCCGATCACATCTGCGCCCCCTGCCCGCTCCGGCGCGGGCAGTCTTGTGAAACTGCGCCCAAGATTGCAGGATTGGATCACCGCCACGCGCAGGCTTTGGGCCTGCGCGACGGCGCGCGGTTGACATGGGGCGCGGCCCGCGCGCGTATCCGAGACGCCGTGCCGCCCGGCGCGCTGAACAGCCTTTGCGCGGGCTGTAGCTGGCTGGACGCAGGGATGTGCGAAAGCGCCTTGCGCGCCTTGCATGACGAGGCCCAGCCCTAGTGTGCTGCATCTGACGGAAGGTTCCGCCGTGAAGGACAGTAATGCGGCGGGAGACAGTCACTCTCTCCCCGGCCAATCCCCTCACCCCGCCC
>JAIUNA010000085.1 GCA_022565265.1 Roseinatronobacter sp.
CAAAAGGCGTTACCCCGGCGGGCCCCATGGTTTTCCCAATACATGTGGCAAAAAATACCCGGGGGCCGCCCAAATGGGCGGGGGGCAGCGCCCCCATTACACCCTTACAGCATGCGATACATCACAAATGCATCCACATACCCGGCCACAGGATGGGCAAAAGCCCCCGGCAAGCGCCCCACAATCTCGAACCCATGCGCCTGCCACAGCGCCACAGCGCGGCTATTGGTGGACACCACGCAATTGAACTGCATCGCGCGAAAACCGCGCGCGCGCGCCATGTCCAGCGCATGGGCCAGCAAGGTGCGCGCCACGCCCTGCCCTTCGGCCCCGCGCGCAACCACAAAGCCACAATTGCACACATGCGCGCCGCCGCCCTGCTGGTTGGGGCAGATATAATAGCTGCCCAAGGCCTTGCCTGCACCATCTTCCATCACAAAGGCCTGATGCGTGCCGCTGCGCCACCATGTCAGGGCCGCCTCGCGGGAAATGGTGCGGTCAATCGCATAGGTTTCCCCGGCGCGAAAGACAGGCTCCAACATTGCCCAAAGCGCAGGATCATCGCCTGCAAGTGCGGGCCGGATCACTTGGGCAGAGACGGACAGAGTACTCAAAACTCCACCACCGCGCGAATGGATTTGCCCGCATGCATCAGCTCGAACCCCTCATTGATCTGATCGAGCGTCAGTTTGTGGGTGATCATCGGGTCAATCTCGATCTTGCCATCCATATACCAATCCACAAAGCGCGGCACATCAGTGCGCCCTTTCGCGCCGCCAAAGGCTGTGCCTTTCCAAACGCGGCCCGTGACAAGCTGGAAGGGACGAGTCGAAATCTCTGCGCCCGCGGGCGCGACACCGATAATCACCGACACCCCCCAGCCCCGGTGCGAACATTCCAGCGCATCGCGCATTACACGCACATTGCCAGTGGCATCGAAAGAGTAATCCACCCCGCCGATCTGATCATCCCCGCGCTTGGTGAGGGTGACGATCTCTTGCACCACATTCTCCACCTTCGAGGGATTGACGAAATGGGTCATGCCGAATTTGCGCGCCATCTCGGCCTTGTCATCATTCAGATCAACTCCGATGATCATATCTGCCCCTGCCATGCGCAGGCCCTGAATCACATTCAGCCCGATCCCGCCCAAGCCAAACACGGCAGCGGTTGCGCCAATTTCCACGCCAGCGGTATTGATCACCGCCCCAATACCCGTGGTCACGCCGCAGCCAATGTAGCAAATCTTGTCAAAGGGCGCATCCTCGCGCACCTTGGCCAACGCGATCTCCGGCAAGACCGTGTGATTGGCGAAGGTCGAGCAGCCCATATAATGGTAAATCGGCGTTCCATCCAGCATGGAGAACCGCGTCGTGCCATCGGGCATCAGCCCTTGGCCTTGGGTATTGCGAATTGCGGTGCAAAGATTCGTTTTGCCTGACCGGCATGAGGCGCATTGGCGGCATTCGGGCGTGTAAAGCGGGATCACATGGTCGCCGGGTTTGAGTGTTGTCACCCCCTCGCCCACTTCAACCACCACGCCCGCGCCCTCATGGCCAAGGATACAGGGAAAAATCCCTTCCGGGTCTGCACCAGAGCGGGTAAATTCATCCGTATGGAAAATGCCTGTGGCCTTCACCTCAATCAAAACCTCGCCGGCTTTGGGGCCATCAAGGTTTACCTCCATGATTTGCAGGGGTTTTCCGGCCTCTAGGGCCACAGCGGCACGGGTGCGCATTTCGGGGGTCTCCTTTATCCTCTATCGCTGGCAACATGGCCCAGAATGCCCGGCAGGGGCAAGCGCTACTGTGGGCCACTTGGCACTGGATAACCGATGGCGATGTGGCGGAGCTAGAGGGCCTTGGGCCAGTATCGCGCGCTCTGCTCTGGCGCCCGCCCCCCTTATGTTCACAACCAAGCCAAAGGCGATGCTGTGCGCAAATGGCGAATAGCGCAGCGCGTTTTTGGGCAGTGGCAGGCGCTTTTGGCACAAAGGCTTGATTTTGCGCGCGCGGGGCCGCACAGTTGCGTCTATGAACATGCAAACATCCATGCGCGGCGTTGAGCAGGGGGTCAGCTTTGACCGCCGGGAACTTGGCGTCATCCTGTCACTCTATGGGCGCATGGTGGCGGCGGGGGAATGGCGTGACTACGGGATTTCATGTCTGCGCCATTCGGCAGTGTTTTCGGTCTTTCGGCGCACGGCAGAACATCCGCTATATCGGATCGAGAAACACCCCGCCTTGCGCAACCGTCAGGGCATGTATGCTGTGATCGGCATGGATGGGCAAATCCTCAAACGCGGGCATGATCTGGCGCAGGTGCTCAAGGTGCTGGAACGCAAGATGCTGCGCGTGATCGAGAATGATTAGAGCATGTCGCGCAAAAGTGGGAACCGGTTTTGCGCAAAAAGACGTGCGACCACTTAAGGTTAGAGTGGGTCGCGGGAATGCCAATGAACGCGACACGCCCTAGGCTGCTGCCCATCATGGCCCAGGATTGCGCACCCGCGATCTGTTCCAGATGTCCCTCGCCAAGCCCCGATTCAAACAGGATTTACAGCGGTGCGCCACTCTGGTAAACGGCGCGATATGAGCAAATTGCACCCTCTTCGCCAAGACAACCGACGCCGCTAAGGCGGTGCAATAGCTTATGGGCAAGGGCGCAACGCCAGCCGCCCGTTTTCCTCTCTTCCATAAAACCCGTGTTGACTTGGCCGCCGCGCTTTGGCAGGTCAATGCTTTCCATGAATGGGATCATGCCAATGACTGCTGCCTTCCCCGCCCTTTTGCCCACCTATAACCGCACCCCGCTTAGCTTTGTGCGCGGTGAAGGAAGCTGGCTGACCGAGGCATCGGGCGCGCGATATCTGGATATGACATCGGGGATTGCGGTAAATGCACTGGGCCATGCCCACCCTGCACTGGTCGCGGCCCTGACAGAGCAGGCGCAAGCGCTTTGGCATGTTTCAAACCTCTACCGCATTCCGGCGCAAGAGGCTTTGGCCGAGGCGCTGGTAGCGCATACTTTCGCAGATACTGCGTTTTTCACCAATTCGGGAACCGAGGCCGCCGAACTGGCGATCAAGATGGTGCGCAAATACTGGTATGAGCAGGGCGCAGAACGCCCCACAATCCTGACATTCGAGGGCGCATTTCATGGCCGCTCTACCGGCGCGATTGCGGCAGCGGGATCGGAAAAGATGACAAAGGGCTTTGGCCCGCTTATGCCCGGTTTCAAAACCCTGCCCTTTGGCGATCATGACGCCTTGCGCGCCGCGCTGGATGAGACAGTCGCGGCGGTGATGATAGAGCCTGTACAGGGTGAAGGCGGTATCCGCCCGCTGCCCGATGCCTGCCTTAAAGGGCTGCGCGATCTGTGCGATGCCACGGGCGCGCTGCTGGTGCTGGATGAAGTGCAATGCGGCATGGGCCGCACGGGGCGGTTGTTTGCGCATGAATGGGCGGGCATTACCCCTGATATCATGATGGTGGCAAAGGGTATTGGCGGGGGCTTTCCGCTGGGTGCGGTTCTTGCCACGGCCAAGGCGGCCTCTGGCATGGGGGCCGGCACGCATGGGTCAACCTATGGCGGCAATCCTCTCGCCTGCGCCGTGGGCGCAAAAGTGGTAGAGATCATCACCGCAGATGGTTTTCTGGACGAAGTGCGCCGCAAAGGCGCCTTCATGCGCCAAAAGCTGGAAGGGCTGGTGGCCAGCCATCCCGATCTGTTTGAAGGCGTGCGCGGCCAAGGGCTGATGCTGGGGCTGAAATGCAACCGCACAAATACCGATATTGTGGCCGCAGCGCAGGCCGCGCATCTGCTGACAGTTCCGGCAGCGGATAATGTGATCCGCCTGCTGCCCCCCCTGACCATCACCGAGGAAGAGATTACCGAGGCGCTCCACCGTCTGGAACAGGCGGCAAACAGCCTGTCCTGACCCCCTCTTCTGCCCCATATCTTGCGAGAGCCGCGCGGGCAAAGCCCCCGCTCTTGCCACGAAAGGCCAAGCCAATGCCCGATTTTCTGGATATCCACACCACTGCCAAACCCGATCTGCGCGCGATGATCGATCAGGCGCATGCCATGAAAGCCGCGCGCAAGGGCCAGCCCAAGGGCCAGCCCGATGCCGAACAGCCATTTGCAAACCGCATGGTCGCGCTGATTTTTGAAAAACCCTCCACCCGCACGCGCGTCAGTTTTGATGTGGGTGTGCGTCAGATGGGCGGGCAAACCATGGTGCTGTCTGGCAAGGAAATGCAGCTTGGCCATGGCGAGACGATTGCCGATACCGCGCGGGTTCTGTCGCGCTATGTCGATCTGATCATGATCCGCACATTCGAGGAATCGGTTTTGCAGGAACTGGCGGAATATGCCTCTGTGCCTGTGATAAACGGGCTGACAAACCGCACGCACCCGTGCCAGATCATGGCCGATATCCAGACCTATGAAGAACATCGCGGCCCGATTGCCGGCAAAAAGGTGGTCTGGTCGGGCGATGGCAACAATGTCTGCGCCTCTTTCCTGCATGCGGCGGGGCAATTCGGCTTTGATCTGACCTTCACAGGGCCAGAGGCGCTAGACCCAGACCCCGAATTCGTGGCGCTTGCCCGCGCCCAAGGCGCTCAGATAGACATCCAGCGCGACCCCGCACAGGCCGTGGCGGGGGCTGATCTGATTGTCACTGATACATGGGTCAGCATGCATGACAGCCAGTCCAACCGCGAGCGGCGCCATAATCTGTTGCGCCCCTATCAGGTGAATGAGGCGCTCATGGCGCTGGCCAAGCCCGATGCCCTGTTCATGCATTGCCTGCCCGCACACCGTGAAGAAGAAGTCACCAATGCCGTGATGCATGGCCCGCAATCGGTTGTGTTTCACGAGGCCGAAAATCCCCTGCATGCGCAAAAGGCCGTCATGCGTTATTGTCTGGGCGTTTAGGCTGATTCCGACCCTCTCGCTGAGAGGGGGGCTTGACGCGCGCAGCACAAGCAGGCAGGTGCAGGCCATGTTGCGCATAGATGATCTCTCATTCTCCATCGAAGGCCGCCCCCTGTTTGAAGGGGCGGCTGTCAGTATTCCTACAGGCCATAAAATCGGCCTTGTGGGCCGAAATGGCACAGGCAAAACCACCCTCTTCCGCCTGATCCGCGGCGAATTGGCGATGGAAGGCGGGGCGATCACCTTGCCCACGCGCGCCCGCATCGGAGGGGTGGCACAGGAAGTGCCCTCTTCAGGAACATCGCTTCTCGATACAGTGCTGGAAGCCGATACAGAACGTGCGAGCCTGATGGCAGAGGCCGAAACCGCCACCGACCCGGCGCGCATTTCCGCCATCCAGACGCGGCTGGCCGATATAGACGCATGGTCTGCCGAAGGGCGTGCAAGTGCCATCCTCAAGGGTCTTGGCTTTGATGCGGCAGCACAACTGCGCCCCTGTTCCGATTTCTCTGGTGGCTGGCGCATGCGCGTGGCACTGGCAGGCGTGCTTTTTGCGCAACCCGATCTGTTGTTGCTGGACGAACCAACCAACTATCTGGATCTGGAAGGCGCGCTGTGGCTGGAAAGCTATCTGGCGAAATACCCCCATACTGTGATCATCATCAGCCATGATCGCGGGCTATTGAACCGCGCCGTAGATCACATCCTGCATCTGGAAGATCGCAAGCTTACGCTTTACGCGGGCGGCTATGACAATTTTGCCCGCGCGCGTGCCGAACAGCGCGCCGTGCTGGCCGCAGAAGCGCAGAAAGTGGCCGTGCGCCGCGCGCATATGCAAAAATTCGTGGATCGATTCCGCGCGCAAGCCACCAAAGCAAAACAGGCGCAATCACGCCTGAAGATGCTGGAAAAGCTGACACCCATCACCCCCCCGGCCGAGGCTGCGCGCCATGTTTTCACGTTTCCCGCGCCGGAAGAACTCTCTCCCCCCATTTTGCGGCTGGAAGGGGTATCTGTGGGCTATGGTGGCCCGCCCGTGCTGCGCGGGCTGGATTTGCGCATAGATCAGGATGCCCGCATCGCCCTTCTGGGGCGCAATGGCGAAGGGAAATCCACGCTTTCCAAGCTGCTGGCGGAAAAGCTGAAAGGCAATGGCGAGATCACGCGCGCGAACAAGCTGCGCGTAGGTTATTTTGCCCAGCATCAGGTGGATGAGCTGGAACTGGATGAAACGCCCTTGCAGCATCTGCAACGCGCCCGCCCCGGCGAGGCCCCGCCACGGCTGCGCGCGCGGCTGGCGGGCTTTGGCCTGATGGCTGATCAGGCGGAAACCATTGTCTCGCGGCTGTCAGGCGGGCAGAAGGCGCGGCTTTCGCTGCTTCTGGCCACGCTGGATGCGCCCCATATGCTGATATTGGACGAACCAACAAACCATCTGGATATTGAAAGCCGCGAAGCATTGGTCGAAGCGCTGACAGCCTATAGCGGGGCTGTGGTGCTGGTCAGTCATGACATGCACCTTCTGTCACTGGTGGCAGACAGGCTCTGGCTTGTCTCTGGCGGGCATGTCACGCCCTATGATGGCGATCTTGAAAGCTACCGGGCCTTTTTGCTGTCCAGCGAAGGCAAGCCCGCGCGCGAAAAGGCGAATGCGAAAGCCGCACCAAAACCAAAACGCGCCAGCCGCGATGAGATTGCAGCGCTGCGCAGCGAGTTGCGCAAATGCGAAGCCCGGATTGAAAAGCTGGAAGAGATGCGCGACCGACTTGCCAAAAAATTGGCCGACCCGGAACTGTATGAAGACACGCGCACCGGGGATTTGCGCGTCTGGCAGGGCAAATATACCGAAGTTATGGAAGCCCTCGACCGCGCCGAAGCCATGTGGATGGCCGCACAGGAAGCGCTGGACAGCGCACAGGCGGGTGCCGCTTGAAATCTGGCGTCACATAGCACAGAACTGCGCCAAAACTGGCGCAGAAAACTTGAGAAAACACATAAAGAAATGACCATAAATAATTGTTTTAGTTATATTTCACAACATCACCCGATCATCATCTGTTCTGCACCCATCTTGTCATATTGCCGCACCATGCGCTCTAGTGCGATGCGCAGCACGATCTTGCCAGAGCGCGCGCAATAGCCCATTGCCTGCTCTGCGGCCTCAACACCTTCCAGCCGACAACAACAGCGCAGCGCCATATCCCCCAGCCCCGGCCCCAGATCGCGCAGCACATCAAGCACCCGTTCGCGTGCCGCCTTTGTGCCCGGCCGCCCCAAATTGGAACCCGGCACCGCGCGTGCTTCCAGCGCGGCCTGAAGCTCTGTCGCTGTCATCGTGGCAGCGCCATCCAATTGCGCCATGATATAATCCTCACGCAACCGCTCTGCGGCTTGCAACTGCGCACTATCGAGAAAGCATTTGCCCGCCTTGTCGCGCCGCCGTGCCAGCACCGCAACCGGGCTTTCCTGCAAACCATAGCGCTGACGGCGGGCTGGAAGATCATCATCCGGCGCAAACATCTGCACCCTGCCCCCATGCGGGCAATCGGGCTGCTCCCGCAATGCCAGACGCCCGGCCGCACTTATAGCATAGCTGGATACACGGCCCTGCTTGCGCAAAGTGATCCAGCCATGCAACGCCATGACCTCTGCCACGCTGCGATCCAGCGCGGCCAGACATTCGGAAACACCATCGCCTTGATCACAGGTGATTGCCGCTTTGGGCATATCTGCGGCCACGATCAAACCTGCCCCCGACCGCAGCAGATGAGGGAGTGCAACCCGCGCCTCTTGTGTCAGAGAATTGGTTTGTGGGTGCAAAGTCGGAGCGTTGGAGCAAACAGTCATCGCGCGGAACTCTTTCTGTGGCGGCATGGTGGATTTCTCGCGCAGCGCATGATCGAGCTTGCGCAAGGCATTATCAACAAGCGGATCATCCCGCCGATTTTCAAAAAGCCGAACCTGCCGCAAGACTGTCGAGGCATGGCAACCATGATCACGCCCCAGCGCGCGCAACGTCTGACCCTGCGCAATATGAGACAGATATAACCGCGCCCCTTTGGGCAACCAATCAGGCAACCCGGTTTCAGAATGCGCGATCCGCGCATGAGATGTGCAGAGCTGAGCAGACATCATGCAGCAAGCCCCCTTGATTGACTCTACCTATGATTGCTTGCGTTACCAGTTTGTTAACCATCACGCTGGCTGTGTTCATATTGGTTATAATTTCCTAAATCCTGCTGAAGCCAGCGCGCGCTCATGCTTTCGGGCGCAACAGCAGCAAAGACATGCGATGATCGACTGGTCATTACAGGGAAAGCGCTAATGCATATTGCGATCACATCATTGGACAGCCTTATTCGCCCTCGCCTTCTGGTTGTTGCCGCCCGTCATGCGCTGCGCGACTACAACCGCGCAAGCCATCTGCCGCGCGCCTTGGGATTGCCCGCAGGCCAGATTCTCCCCGGCCCCAATGCCGCCCATAGTGAATTGCTGGCGCGCGAGCGCGCGCTGGAACATGCGCGACGCATGCATGATGCAAGCTGGTCCGCCGCCAAACATGTAATGGTCATGACCGCGCTTTTGCACGAGTCCATGCTTCTCGCCACCCCTCCGCACCCGCCCAGCGCAGCGGCAGCCCCTGCGCTGGATTATGGGGCTGCAAATTCCACGCGGGCTTGTGCCACGGCAGCCTGTGCCTGATCCAGCACATCCAGCCCTGCGCCTGCACGATGCGCCTGTTCAGACAGAATGCGCCGCCACTGCCGCGCGCCGGGCTGGCCTGCGAACAGGCCCAGCATATGACGCGTGACAGAGGCAAGCCGCACACCCTGCGCCAGTTGCGCCGCGATATAGGGGCGCATTGCATCCAAGGCCGTCTCGGCGGTGTTGTCATGGGAGGCGCCATAGATCACCCTATCTGCGGCCAACAAAATATCCCCCGGCCGCTGATAAGCCGCGCGCCCGATCATCACACCATCCAGCCCCTGATCCAAAAAAGCGCGCGCCTGTTCAAGGCTGCTGATCCCACCATTGATACTGATCCGCAGTTGCGGAAATGCCGCTTTCATGGCCCGCACAAGCGGGTAGTCCAAAGGCGGGATCTCGCGGTTATCCTTGGGCGATAGCCCTTGCAGCCATGCCTTGCGGGCATGGATGATCACATGGCCAATCCCGGCCTGCACCAGCGCCTCCAAAAAGCGTGGCAGCGCCTCTTGCGGGTCTTGGTCATCCACACCGATGCGGCATTTCACGGTAATCTCTGCCGGGCATGCCGCGCGCATCTGCGCGCAAATTTCGCCCACGCGGGCAGGCTCTGTCATCAGCACAGCGCCAAAACAGCCCGATTGCACCCTGTCAGATGGGCAGCCGCAATTCAGGTTTATCTCGGAATAGCCCGCCTCCCAGCCCATGCGCGCAGCCTGCCCCAGTTCAACCGGGTCAGAACCACCAAGCTGCAACACAACCGGATGCTCTGCCGGATCATGCTGCAACAAATGCACAGCCCCACCGCGCACCAAGGCTGGCGCAGTCACCATCTCCGTATAAAGCTGCACATGCTGGCTCAACTGGCGGTGAAAAAAACGGCAATGTCTATCCGTCCAGTCCATCATGGGCGCGCAGGATAATCTAGCATGTTGGGGTATATTCATTTTCTTGTTTCTTCAAATTGTTGGCGGCGGTTGTTGCTCTCGCTGCACCTCGAAACCCATCGCTTCGCCCAAGCCAAGCGGACAGGCCATGCGCGAACATTTCAACCTCCACATAATGGATAACTGCGCGCTAGGCAAACCGCCACGCCCCGTGCCTTATTGAAGAAATATCTTGGCGAGGGACGGCTCGGACAACTCGGCCGCCCGCGCCTCTGCAACCACGGCAAGATGCGGATGAATACGGGTACGGGGCGTCTTGCAGAGTGATCCGGGGTATCAATCTCAGGGCCAAACGGGCCGAACCCTTGCACCATAGATATCGGCGCGATCAAGATGATCATGTTTTTCTGAAGAAATACTTGAAGAACAAGGTTTGTCCGCTGAACCAGACAAGGGGATAGGTATAGCGCCGATCAGGTGACAGATATCAACCCGCCAGTTTTGCAGAAAAACAGTCTTTTCGGGAGATTGGCGCGCTGGTCTCTTCGGCTTGCTTGTGCAGACAGGGTATTTGCAAAAGCCCCAGCCGGACTGATCCATGTTGTCGCGCATCTGTGGCTGGCGCGATTATATAGTTCAGTACGCTTATAACGCGATGCATCCAGCAATGTAAGGACGACCATGAATCAGATCATCTACATTGTTGGCTTGATTGTCGTCATCCTCTTTATCCTTGGTTTTTTCGGGCTGCGCTAACCCGGCACGTCCCAAGCTGGCTTGGCCTTCGATGCCAGCCCCCCCTGTCGGATGACACACACAGGTGAGCCCCGGCACAATCCGGCGCGATCACACAGTATTGTGGAGAGTTTGCATGACCACTGCCAATACGGCGACACCAAAAACCAATAGCCAGAGTGACGATCTGAGCTATCAGATCGAAGCGCTGCGGGCGGATATGTCAAAACTGATGGCAACTGTATCGGGCGATCTCTCCGACGGGCTGGATGAGGCTGGCCGTCAGATCAGCCAGACGAGCCGCGATGCGCGCAAGGCCGCGACAGATACAGTGGCGGAACATCCGCTTGCCGCAATGGGGATCGCTGTTGGGCTTGGGGTGCTCTTGGGGCTTATCGCCCGGAAGGGCTGAGCGCAGATGCCCCTTGTGATCCTGACCCCCGCACGCGTGATCGCACAAGCCCTTCTGCGCGATGCAGGCTACCGGGCAAAGGTTGAACTGGCCAAACTGGCTTTGGGCAGTGTTGCTGCCGGGCTGATCGTGTCTGCCGCGCTCGTCGCTCTGGCCAAGGTTATGGGCTATCCGATTGCAGCCGGTATCATTGCCGTAATCCTTGCACTACTCGCGCTGGCTGTTCATCTGGTTGGGCGCAGGCTGTCTGCCCGGCAGTCGCACCGGATTGCCTGCGCCCAAGACAAGGTTCAGGCGGATATTGCGCTTGCGGCCTCGCTTGCCCAGTCAGCACTGCCGCTCTTGCCGCTGCTGGCATTTGTGACCGCCTTTACCCTCGCCCGGCGCCGATGATCGCGCGCGCCTGTCAGATCACGCAGATAGTCATTTCTCCGATGCGCGAGAAAGCGCATCCTCACCCGCCACCAACCAGTGATGGAGACGCAACATGGATAAAAACCGTATCAAAGGCCGCCTCAAACAGACCGAGGGCACTGCAAAAGACACGCTTGGCAAGCTGACAGACAACCCGAAGCTACAGGCCAAGGGAAAAATCAAGACAGCCGAGGGCAGTGTGCAAGAGGCCTTTGGCAAAGCCAGAGACGCTGCGCCCAAAAAGTGACGGTGCGAGAGTATGATTGATCTGGAAAAGGAAACTAAATGGACAAGAACGCAAAGAAGAAAGCGGCAGCCGGATCGAAGGGATCAAAAGCGCCAAGCGATTACAAATCGCGCGAGACCGAGGGCAAAAC
>JAIUNA010000086.1 GCA_022565265.1 Roseinatronobacter sp.
CGCTGGGCTTTCGCGAGCCCGAACCCTTGGCCCGCGTTGGGCGCCCGGACGATCTCAGCGGGCCAAAAGACTACGGCGGTTGCGCGCCCCTTCGGGGGCGCGCGTTTTACAGTTGCGCCCGCGCCCCCAGCCCCGCTACCATATGCGCATGAGCAAAATCATCAACCTTCGCACAGCACGCAAACAGGCCAGCCGCGCACAAGCGCGCAAGCTTGCCGATGCCAATGCCGCAAAACATGGGCGCAACAAGGCAGAGCGCACAATTCAGGAGGCGCAGGCCGCGAAATTGCGCGCGCATCTGGACGCGCATCAGCGCGCGCGCGATGAATGACTGGGCGGCCCGTCAAACATTCGCTGACATTGCGCGGCCACCGCACCTCTGTTTCGCTGGAAGATCTGTTCTGGCGGGAATTTCGGCGCATTGCAGAGGCGCGGGATATACCGCTCAACCAGCTTGCCGCCGAAATAGATGCAGGGCGCGGCGATATCGGGCTGGCCTCGGCCATTCGCGTCTTTGTGCTACAAGAGGCTTTGGGCGCAGCAGCCTCATAGGCACCCCCAAAGGCCAAAACCCGCCGCGCGGTGTCATACAACAGGCATACCCCTCGCGTGGTGCCTCCCCGACGGCACAGAGATTTGGCCGCAGGTAACAAACGCTACCCAGCCGCCGCGAAAACCGCTTGTAACTGACTTGCGTGAAACCCCACAGCCGCTGGCCCTGTATCCTGCCCGTCATACAGGCCCAAGGCGCGAGCAGCCATGAAATAGCCCCGCGCAGGCAGCCCACCGGATGCACGGCCCAAAACGACAGACGCGCGCAGGGGCTGGCCCTTGCGCGCGTCCTCAACCATCAGCGTTTCCAGCATGCCAGTCAGGCTCGAAATCCTCCCGCCCCCCTCCAGGCCGATCTGGGCTGCAAGCACGCCATAGGTGGTGCAGCGCCCTTCTGCGGCCAGATCATCCAGCGCGGCTACAAGCCGCGCCATATCACTCATGCGTCCGCGCCATCCTCATCGCCCGTTTCGGCCACGCGCGCCACAGAGACCACCTTTTCGCCATTCGAGGTGTTAAACACCCGCACCCCGCCCGCAGAACGCGAACGGAAGGAAATCCCGTCCACCGGCACGCGGATGGATTGGCCCTTGGACGTAGCCAGCATCACCTGATCGGACATTTCCACAGGGAAACAGGCCACCAGTGCCCCGCCGCGCATGGCGCGATCCATGGCCGCCACGCCCATGCCGCCCCGGCCCCGCACCGGGTAATTATGGCTGGATGACAGCTTGCCCATGCCGGCCTCGGTAATTGTCAGGATCAAATCCTCACAGGCCGACATTTCCGCATAGCGCTCTGGCGAAAGCGCGCCCTCGGTCGCGTCTTCCTCATCCTCGCCGTCATCTTCTGTCACCCCGGCCATAGCGCGGCGCATTTTCAGATAGGTTGCGCGCTCTTCTGGTGTGGCCTCGAAATGGCGGATTACGGCCATGGAGACAACGCTGTCGCCATCGCCCAGCCGCACACCGCGCACACCAGTGGAATCGCGGCCCTTGAACACCCGCACATCGGTGCTGCGGAAGCGGATTGCCCGGCCAGAGGCGGTGACAAGCATGACATCATCATCCTCGTCGCAGATGCGCGCATTCACAAGGCTCACGCCCTCTGGCAGTTTCATGGCAATCTTGCCATTGCGCATGACATTGGTGAAATCCGACAGCGCATTGCGCCGCACATCCCCTGCCGAAGTGGCAAAGACGATTTGCAGATTGTCCCATTCTTCTTCCGGGCGTTCCACAGGCATGATTGCGGCAATGCTGACACCGGGCGTGATGGGCAGGATATTGACCATCGCTTTACCGCGCGCATTACGCCCGGCCAAAGGCAGGCGCCATGTTTTCAGCTTATAGACCATACCATCGGTGGTGAAGAACAAGAGCTGCGTATGCGTATTGGCCACAAAAAGCTGGGTGACGACATCATCATCCTTGGTGGACATGCCAGACAGCCCCTTGCCGCCCCGACGCTGCGCGCGGAATTCGCCCAAGGGGGTACGCTTGATATAGCCGCCAGAGGTAATGGTTACGACCATATCCTCGCGCTCTATCAGGTCTTCATCATCCAGATCACCAGCCCAATCAACAATCTCAGTGCGGCGCGGCACGGCAAATGCGGCGCGCACCTCTGACAATTCGGTGCTGATAATCTCCATCACCCGCACGCGCGACCGCAGGATATCCAGATAATCCTTGATCTTGGCGGCGAGTGTTTCCAACTCGTCCGTAACTTCCTTCACCCCCATCGCGGTCAGGCGTTGCAAGCGCAATTCCAGAATTGCGCGGGCCTGCACTTCGGACAGGTTGTAGGTGCCATCCTCATTCATGGTATGGCTGGGATCATCGATCAGGCGGATATAGGGCGCGATATCCAGCGCGGGCCAGCGCCGCGTCATCAGCTTTTCGCGTGCCTCTGCCGGATCGGCAGAGGCGCGGATCGTGGCTACAACCTCATCAACATTGGATACGGCCACTGCCAAACCACATAGCACATGGCTACGCTCGCGCGCCTTGTTCAATTCGAACGCGGTGCGCCGCGTGACCACTTCCTCGCGGAAGCTGATAAAGGCGGTCAGGAAATCACGCAATGTCAGTTGCTCTGGCCGCCCGCCATTGAGCGCCAGCATGTTACAGCCAAAAGAGGTTTGCATGGGCGTGAAACGGAACAACTGGTTCAACACCACATCAGGCGTTGCATCGCGCTTCAACTCGATCACCACACGCACGCCTACGCGATCGGATTCGTCTGCAACCGAGGAAATGCCTTCGATCTTCTTTTCGCGCACGGCATCCGCGATCTTTTCGACCATGGTGGATTTGTTCACCTGATAGGGGATTTCATCCACGATGATGGCGAAACGATCCTTGCGCACTTCCTCGACATGGGTTTTGGCCCGGATCAGCACCGATCCGCGCCCTTCCAGATAGGCTTTGCGCGCGCCAGAGCGGCCCAGAATAAGCGCGCCCGTGGGGAAATCCGGCGCGGGCACATATTCCATCAGATCCACATTTGTCAGATCCGGGTTTTCAATCAACGCCAAAGTGGCATCCACCACCTCGCCCAAGTTATGGGGCGGGATATTGGTCGCCATGCCCACGGCAATGCCGCCTGCACCATTGACAAGCATATTCGGAAAGCGCGCGGGCAGCACAGTGGGTTCGCGGTCGCGCCCGTCGTAATTATCCTGAAAATCGACTGTATCCTTGTCGATATCGGCCAGAAGCGAGGCGGCGGCCTTGTCCATACGCACTTCGGTATAGCGCATCGCGGCGGCGTTATCGCCATCCATAGAGCCAAAATTTCCCTGCCCGTCCAACAGCTTAAGCGACATCGAAAACGGCTGCGCCATCCGCACCAGCGCGTCATAGATCGCACTATCACCATGGGGGTGGTACTTGCCCATCACATCGCCCACCGCGCGGGCGGATTTGCGATAAGGTTTGTCATGGGTATTGCCAGACTCATACATCGCATAAAGAATGCGCCGATGCACAGGTTTTAAGCCATCGCGCAAATCAGGGATTGCGCGGCTGACAATCACGCTCATGGCGTAATCCAGATAGGAGCTGCGCATTTCCTGCGTGATCGAAACAGTCGGCCCGCTGGGGGCAGCAGGTGGCATTTCGTCCATATTTTCAGGGGTTTCCGGGCTATCGCTCACCAGATCCTCGCACAGTTCTCACCCACTCAAGATGTGGTTGGGCGTACCTTATCAGAACCATGATATAGGGTGCAATGCCTGCCCGGCCTTTCCTTTGGCAGCCAGAGGACAACAGTGCCAACAGCATGTATTCATTGAAAATTATCTTCTCTCTGGCATGGTTGAGGAACGATAACACCAAAGAGGGCCTCTATGGAGAAACATCCCGTTGAACTGATGCTGAAAGGCTATGGGCTGACAACGGCGGAAATGACCTACCGCATGCCCGACCATACCCATGTTCTCAACACCTATCTGTGGCAGGATTACGATCTGGCGCCGGATTATCCGCGCCTGTTTGAGTTTATCGAATTCTGGCACAGCACGATTGAGGGGCCACTACACTCGGTGCGCTTTACACACCGCAAGCAACTTTCTGCCGGGCAATGGCGGCATGTTGTGGGTGAATTTGACATCGGCAAATTCTCGAAACGCAATCTCAGGCTGAATTAGGTTTGGCCGCCTGAAACAAGGTTGCCCGCGTCCGTTTGTGCTAAAACGGGACATTTGCGTATTGAACGCAGCGCTTCGTTACAAACCGCCTCTCAAGGGCAAGAAGCCCGGCAAGGTAACGCCCCCTCACCCCCGCGCAAGGCGCAGGCTGGCGAGCCACATCCCCGCAATCGCAAAAGAGGCAATGGCGTTCCAACTGGCCATGGACAGGCCCAGCATTTCCCATGCGACATCGTCACAGCGCACCACAGGCGCGGCCATGATCTGCGCCAGCAGTTCTTCAGGTGTCAGGCCCGACAGATTGCCGCCCGCGCTGCAACTGGACGGCCCTTGCCACCAGCCGCGCTCTACCCCCGTGTGATAAACGCCAATCCCGCCAGAAGTGGCCGCGCCCAGCGCGCCAATCAACGCAAATACAGGGCTGGCCAGCAGCAGCCCGCCCGCCCCCAGCAGCGCAAAGACATGCGGCCAGCGCTGCCAGATGCACAGCGCGCACGGGGCCATGCCCCCGATATATTCAAAGGCCAGCGCCCCCAGCAACAGGCCCACAGACCCTGCCAGCGCCAAAGCCTGCACCTGTTTGCGCGTCATAGATACCTCACCACCACAAACCCGCCCAGAAGCAACGCCATGAACACGGAAAATACAAGCCCCAGACGCGCCTCGATGAAATCACGAATAGGTGCGCCAAATTTCCACAACAGCGCCGCAACAATGAAAAACCGCAAGGCCCGCGCCACCAGCGACGCCATGATAAACACAGGCAGCGCCAGCGCCGTGACGCAAGAGAGGATTGTGATAACCTTATAGGGAAAGGGCGTTACCCCCGCGATCAGCACCGCCCATGCGCCCCAATCGTTATAGCGGGCCTGAAACTCTGCAAAATAGGCATCCTTGCCGTAAAATTCCAAAACCGGACGGCCCAGTGTTTCAAACGCACTATGGCCAATCCAATACCCCGCCAGCCCCCCCGCGACAGAGGCCAGCGTGGCCACAGCCGCAATCACAAAGGCGCGCGAAGGCCGCGCCACGATCATGGCAATCATCAGCACATCCGGCGGAATGGGAAAAACAGAGCTTTCAATAAAGGCAACAACCGCCAAAGCCCAAAGCGCATGGGGATGGCGCGCAAGCGATAATGTCCAATCATAAAGGCTACGAAGCACGGGTATTCTTTCAACAAGCTATTTTTAAAATGGTTTTGCGCGCAGGGCTACTGTTGCGGCAGGCGCACGCCCATCACATCCAGCCCCCAGCGCACCAGATCACTCAGCACAGCATCCGAGGCCCTGTTGAAAGCCTGCACAATCACGAGCGTCTCGGTGCTCTCTGCGCCCGCCACGGCCTCGAAACTGCGTCGCGCCAAAACGCGGGCATCAGCTTCGCGCACCATGCGGGCGGTCAGGCGAATGCGGATTGTGGCGCTGCGGCCATCTGGGCCAAGTTCGGCCTGAAAATCGGTGATTTCCGAAATCAGCGCCACATCGCCCACGCCCCCCAAAGGCCTGCGCCCGACATAAGACAGCGCGCCCGTATCCTCGAACGCGCGCAGCATCACAGTCTGGAACATCAACGGTGCCTTGTCCGACCAGCGCGCGCCGGGCAGATACAGCGATTGCACCATATTGGGCTTTATCAGAATACGGTCACCTTCCAGCGCGCCCGATGTGCTGGGCGGCTCTATGCTCAGGCCACGGGGCACAGTGCGGGCAGCCTGCGGCAGGGCGGGCGCGCGCAATTCATATGCATCCAGAACGGCAGTAGCCTCATTGAGCGCCGAAATCGCGCCACAGCCTGCCAGCAGCGGCGCGGCCCCGGCCCCCAACAGAAAGAAACGTCGCGGAAGGGTCATCTTCTGAACTCCGGTGTCTGGCGGTTAAGCAAGAAGCGCGCGGGATCGCGTTCGATCTGGCGAGTCAGGCGATCCAGATTGCCAATAAGCCCGCGCGTCTCGCGCGCAAGCTGGGTGATATTGGGAAGGCCCGATGTGGTGAAATCGCGCACCGGGCCAGAACTGTCGCGCAGCATCTGGCCCAGATCATCAAAGGCACGCGCGGCGCTATCGGCGGTACGGCGCAGATCGGCTGTGACTTCGGGGATATCCTCTGACACCGCATCCACAGCCCGCCCAAGCCGCGACAGAACATCGCGCAAATCCGCCGTGATCTGGCCGATTTCGTCATTTATCACCCTGTCTGCCCCGATAAAGGCGCGCTCGGCAGCGGCAATCGCGCCTTCGCTGGTTTCCAGTGCGCGGTTGATCGCACCCAGCGTGACATTGGCATTGGCGAAAGTTTCCGTCACCTGATCCAGTGTGCGCAACCCGCCCGCGCTGAGTTCCTCCACCCGGCCCGATACTTGGGCCAAATCCTCGGCAACTGTGGCAACAACGGCGCGAATATCACCCGTGGCGGCACGCACATCCGCCATTATCAGGGGCAAATCGGTTTCAGCCACGGTCGCAATCGCGGCTGTGGCATCGCGCGCCATGCCCACCATCTCGCGCGCTTCTGCCACCAGCGCCGCGCCATCACCCACCACCAGCGCATCCACATTTGCGGCCATGCGCTCGACCGTTTCAAAGGTGGTATCGGCGCGCGCCAAAAGCGGCTCCAGCCGGGCAAGGGCGGGATCAAGGGCCACCAGCCGCTCTGTTGCCGCAGCGCCCGCGCGCGAGAATTCGGTAAACATGGCCTGCGCCTCGCGCGAAAATGCCTCGATCTCTGTGCCCACCTGATCGGCGGCGCGGCGCAAATCCGACACCATGCCTGTCAGATCCTCGTCAATAAACACATCCACATTTTTCAGGGTTTCGGTTCCGGTTTCAAATGTGATGCGCGATTCAGTTGCCAGAAGCGCAAATTCATCAACGGCAAATTGCAGGCTTTCTACTGTCTTTTCGGCCTGCAACAGAATGGGCGAGAGGTTGTCGCTGAATTCTGCAAATGTCTCTGTCGCGGCGGCGATTGTGTCGGTGAAGGCCGAAAAATTATCCAGCGCGCGCGACAGCTCGCCCGATGATTGCTCTACATTTGTAAGGATATTGGCCACTTTGGCCTGATTTTCATCGCCCAATAGCCGGTTGACCTGTTCCAGCACATGCAGGGTTTCTTCCATGATACGCGGCGCGCCATCAGTCAGCGACTGGATGGTAGAGCGTCCGGCCTGCAGGCGGGGTGTATCGCTGCGCTCATTGATCAACGGGGCCTCGGCACTGCCCGGCGAGATGGCTACGAATGACACGCCCGTAATCCCGGAACTATCCACAGTGGCAATGGAATCCGCGCGCACAGGCGTGGCGCGATCCACTTGCAGCCGCACCATCACCGTGCCATCGCCTTCGGGTGCAAGCTGCACATCAACCACCTGCCCCACCAGAAGCCCCGCAAAGCGCACATCAGAGGCCCGCGACAAGCCCGCGACAGTTTCAAACCGCACCTCGTAATAGGCAAACTGACGATCAAGCTGGAACTTGCCAAATGCCAGAAAGAACCCCAGCACCCCCAGAAAGCCCAGCGCGGCAAAGACACCGATCAAAACATAATTTGCGCGTGTTTCCATCGCTCAGGCTGTCCTTTCCATACTGTCAAGCGCAGCGCGGGCGCGGGGGCCATGGAAATACTCATGCACCCAAGGGTGTTCGACATGCAGCATATCCGCCATTGTGCCCGTATACATCACACGCTTTTCGGCAAGCACTGCGATGCGGTCACATGTCGCGTGCAATGTGTCAAGATCATGGGTCACAAGAAAGACAGTCAGGCCCAATGTTTCAGACAAGGCCCGGATCAGCGTATCAAAGGCGGAGGCGCCAATCGGGTCTAGCCCTGCGGTAGGTTCATCCAGAAACACGATTTCAGGATCAAGCGCCAGAGCGCGGGCAAGCCCCGCGCGCTTGCGCATGCCCCCCGACAATTCGGACGGGTATTTATCCCCTGCCGAATAGGGCAGTCCCGACATGGAGATTTTCAGATCGGCCAAGTCGCGGCGCAACCCTGCATCCAGCCCGCGAATGCTGCGCAAGGGCACTTCCACATTCTCGCGCACGGTCAGGCTGGAAAAAAGCGCGCCATCCTGAAACATCACCCCCATGCGCGCGTCAATCTCGCGGCGTTCCGCCTCAGAGCAGTGCAACGCATCCTGCCCGAATATCGTGATCTGCCCGGCCTGCGGCGGGCGCAGCCCTGCAATGCAACGCAACAACACGGATTTGCCCGTGCCAGAGCCGCCAACAACCCCCAGCACCTCGCCGCGATACAGATCAAGATCAAGATCGTCATGCACCAGATTAGGCCCGAACTGGTTGCGAATGCCGCGCAGCGATATGACAACATCCCCCGCCATCAGATATCCATCATCGCAAAGAACACGGAAAACAGCGCATCTGCCACGATCACCGCAAAGATCGAGCGCACCACCGCCGCAGATGTCTGCCGCCCAAGGCTTTCGGCATTGCCACCAACCCCCATGCCCGCATGGCAGCCGATCACACCGATGATCATGGCAAAAACTGGCGCTTTGACAAAACCCACCAGCACATGGCGCGCACTGGTATCTTCCAACAGACGCGCCAGAAACATGCCCGGAGAGATACCAAGCTCTATCCAGGCCATCATCGCGCCCCCAAACAGGCCCATCACATTGGCAATCAGGCCCAGAATGGGCAGCGTGATCAGCAGAGCCAGAATACGCGGCACAAAAAGCACCGTGGCGGGATCAATCGCCAGTGTGCGCATGGCGTCAATTTCCTCGCGCATTTTCATAGAGCCGATGGCGGCTGTGAAGCTGGACGCCGTGCGCCCGGCCACGATGATGGCGGTCAGCAATATCCCAAGTTCGCGCAAGATGGATATGGCAATCAGGTCGATCACAAAAATCTCGGCCCCGAACTGGCGCAATTGGACAGAGCCTTGGAAGGCAAGCACAACCCCAATCAGAAAGGACATCAGCGCGACAATGGGAATGGCCTTCCAGCCCACCTGATCGCAATGATGGACAAGCGCTGTGAGGCGAAATTCGGACGGGTGGCGCAACAACCAAAACAGGCGCGCCAGAAAAATGCCCAGCATCGCGTGCAATTCCAGCAGGAATTGCCCGGCCCCGGCAACCGCCCGCCCCAGTTTTTCCAGCAGCAGCACTGCACTGAGCGCCGGGCGGGGGGCTATCTGTGGCTGGGGAATGGCGCTTGCAACGCGCGCCAGCAACGCCGTGTGATCGGACGACAGATTGACAAGGCGCAAATCCTGCCCCTGCCCTGCCAAAGCCGCGCGCTGGCGTTCCAGCACATAGGCCCCCGCTGTATCCATGCGCGCCACATCGCTCAGGTCAATCATGATCTCTGACGCCCCTGGCTGCACGAGATCTTGCAAGGCCGCATCCAGCCCTGCCACGCTGCGCACGTTCAACACGCCTGACAGCTTCCACCCCGATGATGTGGCAACAAGCTGCCATGCGCCAGCCCCCGCAAGGCCCTTGGCCCCATCAGTCGCCTCTGCCCGCCCGGACTGCGACGGGGAACCTGCCTCTGGATTGGAAAGAACTGTCACCGCCGCCCCATGTGATCCGCTCTTTCATCTATATAAAGGAAACACCCTCTTTGCCAGTACGCACAGCGGGATAAACACGTTTGCGTGCCCTCTGTGGCCTGTTTCAAGGCAGATCGAACGGCGCGCGGGCATCTCTACCCCCGCGCAGCGCGCGCCGTGGCCGCAATATCTTGACTTGGCTCTGCATGTCCCTATTTTGGAATTATTCTAAAGGTAGGCCTATGCCAGACCCAACCCTTCTGCTGGTCTTCACCGCAGCCGCGATTACAGCGCTCGCAACCGGGCTGGGTGCGTTGCCACTTTTGGCCATGCGCGATGTCACACCGCGGATTCTGGCGCAAGGCAATGCAGTGGCGGCGGGGCTGATGCTGGCGGCCACATTCTCGCTGGTGATGGAAGGTTTTGAATTCTCCGCGCCGCGCACGCTTTTGGGCCTGTTGCTTGGCTTGGGCGGAATTTGGCTTGCAAAGCGCTATTTTGATGGCAAGGACGGGATAACCCTGGCCAATACAAACGGCGCGGATGCGCTGAAAATCCTGCTTGTCATGGGCGTGATGACTGTTCATTCCGCTGCCGAAGGCGTGGGGGTGGGCGTGGCCTATGGCTCTGGCCGTGATCTGGGGGATTTTATCACAATCGCCATCGCATTGCACAATGTGCCCGAAGGGCTGGCGATTGCGCTGGTGATGGTTCCGCGCGGGGCCAGTGTGGGCAAGGCCGCGTGGTGGGCGATCCTCTCTTCTGCGCCGCAACCGTTGCTGGCCGTTCCTGCCTTTCTGTTCGTGCTGGCCTTTGCGCCTTTTTTGCCCGTGGGGCTGGGGCTGGCAGCGGGGGCCATGCTGTGGATGATCTTTTCCGAATTGCTGCCAGAGGCCAATCAGGGCACAGATAGCAACAGTATCGGAGTAATTGTAACCTTGGCTTTCACAGCAATGATGGCACTGACGCTGGTTTTGGGTTGATCCCCATTGCCCAAACCCCTTGCCTGCCCCATATCTGACCCATGTTGAAACTGACCCCTTTCCTGATCCTGCTGGCCTATGGGCTGGTGATTTACTGGTTTTCGGCCTGGCGCACCAAGCAAGAGCTTGATGCGCGATATTCGCCCTTGGCCGATGAACGTCTGAAAGCGCTGACCGACAGCATGGCGCAGGCGGTAGGCGTGGATAAAATTGTCGTGCATATCTATGAAATCGAGCCTGTGAACGGGCTGGCTGCCCCCGATGGGCGCATTTTCATCACGCGCGGCTTTTATAACAAATACCGCGCGGGCGAGGTTTCAGCTGAAGAAATGGCCAGCGTGATTGCGCATGAATTGGGGCATGTGGCCTTGGGCCATACCCGCAAGCGGATGATTGATTTTCAAGGTACGAATGCGATCCGCATGGCGCTGGCGACTGTGTTCAATCGGTTTTTGCCCGGTATCGGGGTGATCTTGGCAAATTTCATCACCACACTTTTGATGGCGCGGCTGAGCCGGGCTGATGAATATGAGGCTGATGCCTATGCCTCTGCGCTGTTGGTGAAATGCGGGATCGGGCTGGAGCCGCAAAAATCGCTGTTTCGCAAGCTGGAAGGGCTGGGGGGCATGGGCGGTGGCGCGCCTGCATGGTTGCTGAGCCACCCCAAAAGCGAAGAGCGTATCCGCGCGATTGACGAGAACGCCGCGCGCTGGAAGCTTTCGCCGGAAAG
>JAIUNA010000087.1 GCA_022565265.1 Roseinatronobacter sp.
AAACCGCCCTTTCGGTGCGCGAAGTGGTGATGAAGCTGATGGATGTGGCGGTCTATGTCAGCGCCTATTTCCTTGGCACGCTCTGGCTTGCGGCCACGCAGGATTTTTGGTTGGCGCTGCCCTTTTTGCTGTGGTCGCTGGCCTATGGTGGGCTTTTGGCGGTGATCGTGCCGCGCTTGGGCCGTGTTTCGCAAGAGCAGGCCGATGCGCGCGCGGCGATGACAGGGCGGATTGTGGACAGCTATACCAATATTGCCACGGTCAAACTGTTCAGCCATTCCGCCCGCGAAGAAAGCTATGCCCGCGCGGGGCTGGATGGGTTTTTGGGCACTGTCTACCGTCAGATGCGTCTGGTCGCGGTGCAGGATGTGGGGGTCAATCTGATCAATGCCATCCTGACCGCCGCTGTAACAGGCGTGGGTCTGTGGCTATGGCTGCAAGGGCGGGTAGAACTGGGCGCGTTGGCCGTGGCCATTCCGCTGGCGCTGCGGCTTGGGAATATGTCGCATTGGATCATGTGGGAATTTGCGGCGCTGTTTGAAAATATCGGCACTGTGCGCGATGGGGTCGCAGCCCTCTCTGCCCCGCGCGAGATTTCGGACGCGCCCACCGCCATGCCCCTGCGCGCCACAGGCGGGGCAATCCGGTATGAGGGTGTGACCTTCCGCTATGATGGCCCGGCCACCAAGCGCCCCGCGGTGCTTGATGCCCTGACGCTGGAGATTGCACCGGGCGAGAAACTGGGCCTTGTGGGCCGCTCTGGTGCGGGGAAATCCACACTGGTCAACCTGCTTTTGCGGTTTTACGATCTGGATGCCGGGCGCATCACAATTGACGGGCAGGATATATCGCGCGTCACCCAAGACAGCCTGCGCGGGGCTATCGGCATGGTTACGCAGGATACATCGCTTCTGCACCGCTCTGTGCGCGAGAATATCGCCTATGGCCGCCCGGATGCCACAGAGGCCGAAATATGGGCCGCCGTGGATATGGCAGAGGCGCGCGATTTCATTGCCGGGCTGGTGGATGCCAAGGGCCGAAGCGGGCTGGATGCCCATGTGGGCGAGCGCGGGGTGAAACTGTCGGGCGGGCAGCGCCAGCGCATAGCGATTGCGCGCGTGGCCCTGAAAAACGCGCCCATCCTGATATTGGATGAAGCCACATCTGCCCTCGATTCCGAAGTCGAGGCCGCGATCCAGTCACAACTTACCCATTTGATGCAGGGCAAGACTGTGATTGCGATTGCCCATAGGCTCTCTACCATTGCCGCCATGGACAGGCTGGTGGTGATGGATCAGGGCCGGATTGTGGAACAGGGCCGCCATGAACAACTTTTGGCGCAAGATGGGCTATATGCCCGCCTTTGGGCGCGGCAATCGGGCGGTTTCTTGCTGGAAGAGTGAACGGCCCTGCCCATAGCTGCGGATAATTGGCGAATTCTGGTTGTCGCTGTGCCGAGGCCATGGGCCGAGGTCTGGGGCTGCGCGGGGGCTTGATATGCACTCCCCGCGCAGCCTTGCGCGTATCAGCTTGCCCCGCATCGCGCCGTTGCACTGCGCTGTGTTCGGGATGGTGCCTTTGCCGTCAAACCCGCTATCCGGCGGGCAGTGGCCAAATGACCTGTATCAGCGTGTGACAAGCACCGAAATCGGGGCATGACGGACAATCCGCGCCGCAGTGGAGCCGATGAAATAATCACTCAGGCCGGGTTTGTGGCTGGCGATCATGATCAGATCTGCCCCGGCCTCTTGTGCCGCGCCCAGAATCGAGGCCGAGGGCTGGCCCTCGCGGATCACTGTTTCCACTGTCATCCCCTCTGCTTCGGCGGCAATGGCGGCAAGCTGGGCGTCCACATCGCGGCGGCGCGCGGCCATATGCTCTTTCGGGATCGACGCCGCGACATAGCCGGGCACTTCGTCAATCACATGTACAAGCGTCACCTTGCCGCCGTCATCCAGCAAGGTGCGGGCCTTCTTCAGCGCGGCCCGCGTGGTCGCCCCTTCATTGAACAATGCGGCGGCGATTATGATGGAAGAATACATGGCATTTCCTTTTTAAGTGTTGAATTTCAGCGTTCTACCAGAACCGAGCATTGTGCATGACGTATCACGCGCGCCGCAGTCGAGCCAATGAAATAATCACGCAAGCCCGGTTTGTGGCTTGCAATCATGATCAGATTTGCATCACAATCCTCTGCGGCTTGCAATATCTGCCCCGATGCCGCGCCATGGCGCACTTCATGTTCAATGCGGATATCGGCCTCTGGGTCGATCATGGCGCGCAGTTCCACAGCCGCTTCGGCGCGGCGACGTTCGGAAATATCGCTGGGCAGTTCCGCAGCGATATAGCCGGGCACATCTTCAAGCACATGCACGAGGCGGATTTCCCCGCCCGCATCCAGCAGCGAGGCCGCGCGCGCCAATAATTGCTGCCCCTGTTCCACATGTTCCAGATCGACGGCGACAATGATCCTAGCATACATATCGAGTGTCCTTTCCTGTTGCGCTAAGGGCAGATATGGCACGCCAAATAATCGCTTTCGTTGATTTCGGTCAAATCACGCTGCCAAAAACGTTGCGTGTGGCCGCGTGTTTCGGGTTGAAACCAGAAGTGAGCCTTGCCCCCCTTGCAGTATTGCCTGTATCTGCGCGAACTATAAAAGACATTCCACAGGCGCAGGACATTCGTTTTCATGACCGTTTCACTTGTTATACTCGCGGCGGGGCAGGGCAGCCGCATGCAATCCGACCTGCCCAAAGTGCTGCACCCGCTGGGCGCAGTGCCCTTGGTGTTGCATGCGCTGCGCGCCGGGCAAATGCTGATGCCAGAGCGTGTTGTTGTCGTGGTAGGCCATGGCGGTGATGCGGTGGCAAAGGTGGTGACTGAAGAAAACCCCGATGCGGTTGTGGTGCAGCAAGCCGCGCAGCTTGGAACCGCACATGCCGTGGATCAGGCGCGCGCGGCGCTGGACGGTGTCGCGGGGGATGTGGTGGTGCTTTATGGTGATACACCCTTCATCCGTTCCGAGACATTGGAGGCGATGCTGGCCGCGCGTGCCACCCATGATGTGGTCGTGCTGGGCTTTCACGCCGCCGATCCGGGCCGGTATGGGCGGCTTGTCGCGACAGGTGACAGGCTGGAGCGGATTGTGGAATTCAAGGATGCCACAGAGGCAGAGCGCGCAATCACGCTGTGCAATAGTGGTGTGATCTGCGCCAGCCGTGAGGCGCTTTTTGCGCTGATCGCCGATGTGGGCAATGCCAATGCGGCCGGCGAATATTACCTGACCGATATCGTGGGCTTGGCCCGTGCGCGCGGGCTGTCTGCGGGGCTTGTCACCTGTGCCGAGGCCGAGACGCTGGGCATAAATACCCGCCATGAACTGGCGCAGGCAGAGGCCGCATTTCAGGCACGCATGCGCCGCGAGGCGCTGGAGAATGGCGTGACGCTTTGCGCGCCAGAGACTGTCTATTTCGCGCAAGACACAGTGATTGGCCGCGATGCGGTGGTGGATCAATTCGTGGTCTTTGGCCCCGGTGTGACCGTGGAAAGCGGCGCGCATATCCGCGCGTTCAGCCATCTGGAAGGCGCCCATGTCAGCCGTGGCGCTGTGGTTGGCCCCTATGCGCGGCTACGCACCGGCGCGGAACTGGCGGAAGATGTGCGCGTGGGCAATTTTGTCGAAATCAAGAATGCCGAACTTGGGGAGGGCGCGAAGGTCAATCACCTCTCTTATGTGGGGGATGCGACAGTGGGCGCGCGTGCAAATCTGGGCGCGGGCACTGTGACATGCAATTATGACGGCGTGTTCAAGCACCATACCGATATTGGCGAGGGGGCGTTTATCGGGTCTTCCACCATGCTGGTGGCACCTGTGCGGATCGGGGCTGCGGCTGTGACAGGGTCAGGCTCTGTCATCACCTCCGATGTGCCAGAGGGCGCGCTGGCGCTGGGCCGGGCGAAGCAGGAAACCAAGCCCGCCCTTGGCAAGCGGTTGATGGACAGGCTGCGCGCCATGAAGGCAGAAAAAACGAAAGGCTAGAGCATATGTGCGGAATTATTGGTATTTTGGGCAAGCACGAAGTCTCGCCGCAGATTCTGGATGGTCTGAAGCGGCTGGAATATCGCGGCTATGACAGCGCAGGCATTGCCACAATAAACAGTGGCAAGCTGGATTTGCGCCGCGCGGTGGGTAAGCTTATCAACCTGTCGGATATCATGGTGCATGCGCCTTTGCCGGGCCGCTCTGGCATTGGGCATACGCGCTGGGCTACGCATGGCGGCCCCTCCGTTGCAAATGCCCATCCCCATCGCGCAGGCCGTGTGGCGGTGGTGCATAACGGGATTATTGAGAATTTCCGCGCGTTGCGCGCTGAATTGACAAGCGCGGGCGCTGAATTTGGCAGCGAGACAGATACGGAAACCATTGTGCAACTTGCCAGCCAGTATCTGGAACAGGGCATGACCCCTGTAGAGGCCGCGCGCAGCACGCTCAAGCGGCTGGAGGGGGCCTTTGCGGTGGCGTTTCTGTTTGAGGGCGAAGAAGATCTTATCATCTGCGCGCGCCGTGGATCGCCGCTGTGCATCGGGCATGGTGCGGGCGAGATGTATCTGGGATCGGACGCGATGGCTCTGGCCGAGATGACAGACCGCATCACCTATCTGGAAGAAGGCGATTGGGCGGTTCTGTCGCGCGGTGGCGCGCTGATATTTGATGCCGAGGACAAGCAGACCAATCGGCCCATGACGCGGATCAATGTTGAAAATACCCGTGTCGATAAATCCGGCCACAAGCATTTCATGGCCAAGGAAATGGCCGAACAGCCCGGCGTGCTGCAAGCGGCGATGGGGTATTATTCGGGGCGGGAGCATGACAGCCTTGAGCTACCCCAAGGGCTGGATTTCGCGCGCGCCGACCGGTTGATCATGGTCGCCTGTGGCACGGCCTTTTATGCTTGTCAGGTGGCGAAATACTGGTTCGAGAAATATGCGGGCTTGCCGGTGGAACTGGATATCGCGTCTGAATTCCGCTACCGCGAGCCTGTGCTTGGCCCTGCCAATCTGGCGCTTTTTGTCAGCCAGTCGGGCGAGACGGCGGATACGCTGGCCGCGCTGCGCCATGTGAAACCGCATGTGGCGCAGGTGATTTCTGTGGTCAATGTCCCCACATCCTCTATCGCGCGGGAAAGTGATATCGCGCTGCCCATCCATGCAGGGCCGGAAATCGGTGTGGCCTCGACCAAAGCCTTTACGGCGCAATTGCAGGTTCTGGCAATCCTTGCGCTAAGGGCCGGGTTGCAGCGTGGCACGCTTTCGCCCAAGGCATTTGCGGAACGGTTGTTCGAGCTGCGCGCCGTGCCCGGTTTCGTGGCGCAAGCGCTGGATCGCGAGGAAGAGATCAAGCGCCTGTCCGAAGTGCTGTCGCAAGCGCGCGATGTGTTGTTTCTGGGCCGAGGCATGATGTATCCGCTTGCGCTGGAAGGTGCCCTGAAATTGAAGGACATCAGCTATATCCATGCCGAAGCTTATGCAGCGGGTGAACTGAAGCATGGCCCGATTGCGCTGATTGACAAGGATTTGCCGGTTATCGTTTTTGCGCCTCATGACGGGCTGTTTGAAAAAACTGTCTCCAATATGCAAGAGGTGATGGCGCGGCAAGGCAAGGTCTTGCTCATCTCTGACGCCAAAGGGCTGGCCGAGGCAGGCGAAGTACCTTTCAGGCTGGCAATGCCCACTGTGCCCGATTTCATTGCGCCCATTGTCTATGCCGTGCCTGCGCAACTGATTGCCTATCACACGGCACTCCATCGCGGGACAGATGTGGATCAGCCGCGCAATCTGGCAAAATCGGTGACAGTGGAATGACGGATATCGCAGCGCTTTTGGCCCGGCTGCGCATAATGGGCGATAGCGCAAGGGCCGCAGAAATGGCGGCCCAGAATAAAGCGGCGCGGGAGTATCTGGGCGTGCCTGCCGCAGAGATTGACCTTTTCGCGCGTACAGAGCGGCGCCTCCATGATCTGCCCACGCGCTGTGCATTGGCGCGCGGGCTATGGGAAAGCGGCGTGCATGAAGGGTGTATCCTTGGCGCAAAACTGCTGACACAGGCCCGCATTCGCCCGCAAGATGCAGAGGTCTGGCACATTATCAGTGATTGGGCGCAGGGGTTTGACGGTGCAGCCCTTGCCGATTGCGCCGCAACTGCCGGGGCAAAGCGGCTGGAGGCCGATCCTGCCCGCCTTGATGCTGTTGAGACATGGCTGGACAGCCCCAATCTGTGGACACGGCGCGCAGCGCTGGTGATGACCCTGCCTTGGGCACGTTTGCCACATCCCAAAGCGCAGGATCATGCGATCCGCGCGCGCGTTCTGAGTTGGGCCGCCCGCCTTGCGCCAGAGCGCAACCCCTATCTGAACGCGGCGATTGCCGCTTGGCTGCGCGCCCTGTCGCGGCGCGATGCAGCGCAGGTGCGTATTTTTCTGGAAGGGCCGGGGGCCATGTTACCCTTGGCTTTTCGCCAAGAGATGCTTGGGCCTGATGTGGTTGCGGAAGATTCCGGCAAGGATGAAGAAGCAATTTAGGGGGGCAGAAATAGCCAGCGGGCTATTTCTGGGGCACTTTGTCGGCTCTTGGCGTGGCTAGAGCATGTCGCGCAAAACTGGGAACCGGTTTTGCGCAAAAAGACATCCGCCCACGTAACGCTAGAGTGGGTCGCGTGAATGGGAATGAACGCGACACGCTTTGGGGCGCAAAATATTGTTTTTAAATGGTTTTTAAAATCTTGCCCGGTGCCGCGCATGCGGCATCCGGCCTAAGCTTCTGCGCCGCGGTTGCTTTGATATGTATCCTCTGCGAGGCGGTCAATCTGCGCGGCCATATTGCTCATGACATCATCAATCTTGCGAAGCTCTGCATCCAGAGCCTCACTATCACCTGCCTGAAGACGCGCCTCGAAATTGCGCAGCTCATCGCAAAGGGTGCGAGCGCCCAATATGGCACTAAAGCCCATAAGCTTGTGAACCAATCGGCTGGCTTCGATGGTTTCACGCTTGCCGACCAAAATGGCCAGCTCTTTCCGGGTGACGCCGATCTCTGCCGACAGGCTTTTCAAGGTGCGACACAGCAGCTCGCCGCCGTCAATGTCACGCAGATCCGCCAAGACATCCCGGTCAAAATTTTCGGAAGTGTTTGACGCAGAGGCGGGCGGCATGGCTCCCTGTGTCAGAGCCACGAGTTGCGAGAGTTCCAGTGGTTTGCGAAGACATGCGTCAAATGAAAGGTCGCTCAGTATCACGGCAATCTCTGGCGGCTGGTGCGCGGTCAGGCCAATAATCCATGCGCCCGCCGAAAGCCCGCCACCGCGTCGGATACGCGCGGCGGCTGCGGCACCATCAAGATTGGGCATCTGCATGTCCATCAGGATCATGTCGAATTTTTCGGCCTCTGCCAGTTTCACTGCGATGTCACCATCTGCCGCCTCTGTTGGCAACATGCCAATGCGCGCAAGGTTTGCGCAGGTCAATTTCCGGATCATCTCATGATCTTCTGCGACCAGAACGCGTAGCCCGGCCAGAATGGCGCTTGGCGCGTGGTGCATGGGGTCTGGGTCTGTTGTCGCGCTCTCTGCCAGTGGCAATGCCACCTTGAGCCAAAAGCGCGACCCTTTTGCGGGCGTGCTGTCTACCCCGACATCGCCACCCATCGCCTCTGCCAGCCTGCGGCAGATGGCGAGGCCCAGACCTGTGCCATCAGGCGTTGTTCCGTGGCGTTCCAGCATGCCGAAATCGCGAAAAAGCCGTGGGATATCTTCTGCGGCGATCCCGCAGCCTGTATCGGTGACTGCAAATGTCACTTCCGTGCCCAAGGGGCCGGTACTGCCAAGGCTGGCCGATAAACGCACCCGGCCTTTATGTGTTGCCTTGACTGCATTGGTCGTGAAATTCAGCAAGATGCGCCGCAACGAGGCTATATCGCCCAGCATCATGGGCATGACCGTATCTGCCACCTCGATCTGTGTTTGATTGCGATCTGCCGCAAGCCGGACAAGATCCGCCACCTGCAAGAGTATGTCCATCGGTGCAAATGGCTCTGGCCGCAACCGTGCCTCGCCCGCGCCCAGTCGGGCCAGTTCCAATACATCGTCAATCAAAGTCAGCATCTCATGGCCAACCCGCTTGAGGCGATGGAGCATGAGATCGCGCGCGTCTTTGCCAGCGCCTTCGCGAAACATATCCAGCGTGCCCAAAATCGCAACCAGAGGCGTGCGCAGATCATGTGCAAGCACGGCCATCAATCTAGCCTTGCGGGCATCGGCTGCGCTGACTTCTTGCAGGCGTATTGCGTCTTCGGCGGCTTGCGCAATCAGAACGGCGCGCTGTTCTTCGGCCTCAATGATACAGGTTACATCAATGAAGGTCACAACAACCCCGGTGATCACGCCTTCGTCAAAATATGGAACCGAGCGCACAAGATGATGGCCCGGATATTCGTTCGGCGGCAACCGTTTTTCGATCGTATTGCCGTTGCTGAAAACAGTGTGAATATCCTGTTGCAGCGCGGGAAACTGTATTGCGCTGGCCAGTTCTGTCAGGGGGCGCCCGATATCGGATTTGCGCAGTTTGAAAAATGTTGCCGCCGCCGGGGTAAAGCTGCGGATCATCATGTTACCATCCAGAAAAATACTGGAGATACCAGTCGCATCATACAGGTTGCGCAGATCGGTATTCGCTCTGGCAAGTTCATCGAGTTTGTCGTTCAATTCGGCATTGACCGTGCTGAGTTCTTCATTCAGCGATTGCATTTCCTCCTTGGAGGCTTGCAATTCTTCATTGGTAGATTGGGCCTCTTCATTGACAGACGCCATTTCTTCATTCGAGGCGTTCAACTCTTCCAGCGCGGTCTCGTATTCTTCGATCGTTGCATGCAACCGCTCGTGCAATTCGCGCAGCGCCCGTTCCGAGGCATCCGTCTCTGCCTGCGGTACAATGGTTGTAGCGGTCTTGCTCTCCTGCGCCTGCATCTCGCCATTCTGGCGGAAGATGATCAAAAACAATCCTTCTCCGCCCTCGCCATTATTCAGCGGCTCGACAATGACGGCCACTTTTACGGCGGTATCGCCATCAGACAAGACAGCCTGACGCAAGGTGGGCTTGCCTGTTTCCAGTATTTCACGAAATGCAAAGCGCAAATCCTGCCGTAACTCGCGGCGCACAATATCAAATAGCCGCCTGCTTGGTGCTCCGCGCGGCGTTTCGAAATATTGGCTGGTTTGGGCAGAGAAAAAGACAATGTCGCCGTCGCTGCGAACAACCACATGCGCCGGGCTGTGGCGCTCTATGATCTGACGCTCGGCGCGCTGATGCACCTTGTAATTTGTCATGCGCTGCGGAAGGGGGTTATACTCAAATCGTAATCTCGCTTTGCGAAGCTCTTCGAGAGGAATTGGAATGCGGGGCCGCCGATTGCCAAGCTCAAGACTTTGATAAATCCGAAACTTCTTGTTTATGGCCGTGAACATGTTTTCATGATGGCTCAGGCTTTCAGAACTGCCCAGAAACAGAAAGCCACCAGGTTTTAGAGCATAATGAAATGTCGGGATGACCCGCTGTTGCAGATCTGCGCCAAAATAGATCAGAAGATTGCGGCATGAGACAAGATCCATCTGTGAAAAGGGCGGATCACTTGTCAGGCTATGGGCCGAAAAAATGCACATATCGCGGATTTCGGAAACCAGAACCTGCGTTGAACCTTCCCGCCGGAAAAAGCGTGCCTTTCGTTCTTCAGAGACGTTCGTGAGCATGATGTCTGCGTAGCGTGCAGAACGGGCCAGATTGAGCGCCACTTCATCAATATCTGTGGCAAAAATCTGAACTTTTGGATGTTCGGTTAGGCCTTCCATGCTTTCAAAAAGCAGGATGGCCAGAGAATAGGCTTCCTGGCCCGTGGCGCAGCCGGGAACCCAGACCCGTATTGTATCGCTTGCGTCCCGCCCGGCGACAAGCGCCGGTATGACCTGAGCGCCGAGGGCTGCAAAGGCCGCTTCATCCCGAAAAAAATCTGTGACACTGACCAGAAGATCACGAAAGAGTGCCATGACTTCGGCTGGATCATTGCGAAGTCTCTCAAGATAGGCTTCAGGCGTCGGGGTCAGCATGACTTGCATCCGCCTTGCGACCCGGCGAAAGAAAGTCTTGCTTTTGTAGCCCGAAAAATCGCGGCCTGACTGGGTGTTGAGCACTTCTGCAATTTCATCTTGCAAGCGTCGTTTTGCCGCGTCTGAAATATCCAGCTCTCCGTGCCGCAACCCTGCTTCAAGCGCGCCCGCGGCTTTTTGCAAATCACGCAGTTTAGGGGCCATCTGGTTGGCAGGCAGTGCAAAATCAACATATCCGCCTGCAATCGCGCTTTGGGGCATTTCTGGATGCTCTGGCCCGGTCTCATCGGCAGCCTGCGCGAATGTGAAGCCGCCATATTCCTTGATTGCCCCAACCCCAATCGAGCCGTCACAATCCCCACCTGACAGGACGATCCCAACCGCCCGCTCTTCCTGATCGATGGCAAGGGCGTTGAAAAAAACGTCTATAGGCCTGCGTTCGCGCCGCAGTTGCTCTGACTCAAGCAGGCGCAAACGCCCATCGCAGATCGACAAGCTGACATTTTCGGGCATGACATGCACAACCCCGGCCTGTACTGGATCATTATCCTTGATCACCTTGACAGGGAGTGTGGTGAATGTGCTTATCACATCATGCAACAGGCTTTCACGATTTGGGCTGAGATGGGTCACAACGACAAAAGCCATATCTGGCTTTTGGTGTAACCCGCTGAAGAAAGCCTTCAGGGCCTGTATTCCACCCGCAGACGCGCCAAGCCCGACCACGAGTGTTGATTGCTGCGTCAAAATTAACTCTCCAGAGCGCCAGGGCCGTATATTGAGCCTGGCGTCTCTTTAGTCAATTTCTATTTGAGTAAACAAAATCTGTGGCGATTAACCAATTATAGGCCACCGGTTTGATTTGGCGCAGTAAAACCAAGATATAAATTCACCCTCCACAGGGGAAGTTCACGGCCTTTTGCGCCATTTATGGAATCAAGCCGCCCTTGGCTGTTTCAATGCCCCAAAATCTGGCTCAGGAACAGTTTTGTCCGGTCAGATTGCGGGTTGTTGAAGAATTCGCGCGGCTCATTCTGTTCCACGATCTGCCCCTGATCCATGAAGATCACGCGGTTGGCCACCGCCTGCGCAAAGCCCATCTCATGGGTCACGCAGAGCATCGTCATCCCCTCTTCGGCCAGCGCGATCATGGTATCCAGAACCTCTTTGATCATCTCAGGATCAAGCGCCGATGTGGGTTCATCAAACAACATGATGCGCGGTTTCATGCACAGCGAACGCGCGATTGCCACGCGCTGTTGCTGCCCA
>JAIUNA010000088.1 GCA_022565265.1 Roseinatronobacter sp.
GCAATGCGGAAGAGCGGGATACCGCAACCTGCCGCCAGATGGGCCAGCTAGAGCTGGAACTCGCCCGCCAGCTTGCAGTGTTCTCGCACGCGGCCCCTGCGCGGTTTTTCAAAGGGTTCCGCGCCGCAAGGCTGGATCTTGCCAGCAGCCTTGGTGCAAATCGGCTATACCGCGCCGTGGCCCCCGATGCAGCTGTCGCGATCTATCAGCCCGATGCATGGGCGCCCCTGCCAGAGCCGTTGTGCCGGATTGTCGCCCAATTGGACAAGGCAGGCATCCCCCACCGGCTGGAACCGGAAACAGCGCCCCCCCGTTGGCCCCTGCGGCCAAGGGCGCAGACAGCCCCCCAACCCCTTGGCGCATGGCATTTTGCGCAGGCGGCAGCGCTGGGCTAGGACATGTCGCGCAAAACCGGGAACCGGTTTTACGCAAAAAGACATGCGACCACATAAGGTTAGAGTGAGTCGCGTGAATACGAATGAACGCAACACGCTCTTGTGTTCGGCGCCTGACGGCAGGTTGCGCAAGGGCAGGTCAGAGCGGGTTGGGGGCATCGCCCTGCGCGCAATCATGGGCGAAGCCCGGCAGCGGGTGGGCGCTGCCCTGTGGTCTGCACTTTATGGTGCAATCTCCAGAGACCTCGATCCCCGCGATTGTGTCAGCAAAGCGCCCACCCTGGGGGCGGCCGGGCGCTGCCCGGCGGGCCTGCGGCCCGTGTTAACCGGGCTTGGTGCGGAGATTGGCCGGGGAGAGGAACGCCCCCACCCCCCAAACCTGCCCCGCATGGCGGAACCTTCCGTCAGGTGCAGCGCCAGAGCATTCCATACCCGCCGCGCTACCCTGTTTTTGCCCTTTGCCCCGCCCCCAGCAGCGCCTCGCGCAACTCTGACACCGGCCTGTCACTCTCCGACAGCCGCAGCGCAGATTCCAGATGGTTCAGGTGATGGGTCATTTCAGCGCAAGCGCGGGCCTCATCCCGCGCCGCAATCGCCGCCAGAATGCGGGCATGTTCATCCGGGCCACAGGTTTGCGTGGCCTGTGTCTGATACATGGCCGTAATCAACGATGTGCGAATCGTCAGCGTGCGCAAAATCTTGAACAACAGCTCTGCCTCTGTCATCCGCGCAATCAACATATGAAACTCGCCCGACAGCCGGATAACGGCCTCGCTATCGCCCATCTCATGGGCGCTGCGTTCGCGTGCGATATGGTCGCGCAACTGGTCTAGCTGGGCATCCGTCACCCGCGCACATAGCCGCGCAACAAGGCGTTGTTCGATCAACAGCCGGGCCGAAAACGCATCCTGCGCCTCTTCCACGCTGGGTTCGGCAATGCAGGCCCCGCGATTGGGCACAAGGCTTACAAGCCCGTCTTGCTCCAACAATACCAGCGCCTGACGCACCCGAGCGCGGGTGACGCCAAATATCTCGGCCAGCTCCTCTTCTTTCAGGCGCGCGCCGGGGCGCAAGGTGCGTTGCACAACTGCCAGCCAAATTCGGTCACAAATCTGCGCGACAACATCATTCTTTGCCGTATGCGTCAGCCAAGGCATTCTGATTTCCCCCCGGCCCGTCTTAGCGCCGCAGTCTGGAAATGACAAAGGACATTGCCGCCTGTTTTTCAGCCAAATTGTTGACAATTTTGTGCACAATCTTGCATGCAGGCACAGGGCTTGCTACAATTATAGGGGCTTGTCTGCCACGCGGGGGCGCATTGTGCAAATTTTCGTCTATAATCCCAATTCCAGCGCTGAAATGACAGCGCTTATTGCCCGTTCGGCGCAAGCGGCGGGCAGTGCGGGCAGCCAGATCATAACGCAGGGCGCGCAAGCGCCTGTTCCCCCCAGCATCGAAGGCCCCCATGACGAGGCGCTGGCCGTGCCCCCCATGCTGGACGCCCTGCGCCGCGCAGAGGCGGCGGGCGCGCAGGCCCATGTGATCGCCTGTTTCGATGATCCCGGCATCGGTGCGGCGCGCGAGGTTGTGGCGGGGCCAGTGATCGGCATTGCACAGGCCGCGATGCAGGTGGCCAGCCTGATTGCGGCGCGGTTTTCGGTGGTCACAACCCTGCCCCGCGCCATTCCCATCATAGAAGATCTGGGCCAGCGCTACGGCATGGGCCACAAGCTGAAACGGGTGCGCGCGGTCGATCTGCCCGTTCTGGCGCTGGAGGCAAACCCGGCCCATGCCGCCGCCTTGCTGCGCGCCGAAATTCTGGCCGCGCGCCAGCAAGATGGCGCCGAGGCCGTGATCCTGGGCTGCGCGGGCATGTCGGATGTGTGCGACAGCCTGAGCGCGGAAACCGGCGTTCCTGTGATTGACGGGGTGCATGCCGCCGTGCGTCTGGCCGAAGCGCTGGCCGGCGGCGGCTACCGCACGGCCAAAACCGGGGCTTACGCTTGGCCGCGCGACAAATCGCATGATCTGACCCCCGTTACACCCCTGCGCCGCCCGGCAGAATAGCGCCATCGCCTGCCATTGCGGGGGCCATTGCGGGGGCCATTGCGGGGGGCTGTGTCTGATCCAGCCGCAAACACCGCGCCTGATGGCCCGGCCCAAGGGTTTGCATGGCCACAGGCCCGGTTTTGCACCCCGCATCGGCATAGGTGCAGCGCGGCGCAAAGGGGCAGCCATCGGGCAGATTGGCCAGATCGGGCGGCGCACCGGGAATGGCATCCAGCTTTGTGCCCTTCACCATCGCATCATGCGCGCGGCTTTTCAGCAGGCCCAGCGTATAGGGGTGGCGGGGGCTGCGGATAAGATCACGCGCGCTGGCCTCTTCCACAATCTGGCCTGCATACATCACCGCAATCCTGTCGGCCACTTCCACCGCCGCGCCGATGTCATGGGTCACGAAAATGATGGACAGGCCCAAATCGCGCTGCAATTCGCGCAGCAGCAACAGCACCTGAATTTGCACTGTCGCATCCAGCGCTGTGGTGGGTTCATCGGCCAGCAGCAGCTTGGGCCGGCATGACAGCGCCAGCGCAATCATGGCCCGCTGGCGCATCCCGCCAGACATTTCATGCGGGTAATTGTCCAGCCGCGATTTGGCGGAAGGAATGCGCACACGCTCGAACAATTCCAGCGCACGGGCGCGCGCCTCTGCGCGGCTTACAGGTTCATGGCGGCGGATGGTTTCCACAATCTGGTCGCCCAGCGTATAGACAGGATCAAGCGCCAAAAGCGGCTCTTGAAAGATCATCGCAGCCTCGCCGCCCCGAAAGCCCGACAGCGCGCGCGTATCCATCGCCATCACATCGCGCCCGCCAACCAGAATTTGCCCTTCCAGCTTCGAGCGCTTTTCAGGGTTCAGCCGCATGACAGCACGCATTGTCACCGATTTGCCCGAACCAGATTCGCCAATCAAGGCAACCGCCTCGCCCGGCGCGACATCCAGCGATACATCATTCACCGCGCGTACAGGGCGCGTGCCGCCTGTGAATGTCACGCCCAGATTGCGGATAGACAGGAATGGCACAGTCATTCTGCGGCCTCCTTCACGCTGGGGGCTGTATAGCCCGATGCAGGATCATGCGCATGGCAGGCCACCAGATGCTGGGCCGCGCGCACCGTCAGGGCTGGCTCCGCCTGCGAACACACAGGCCCGGCCATTGGGCAACGGGTATGAAACCGGCAGCCAGAGGGCGGATCAATCGGGTTGGGCGGATCGCCCGAAAGCGCGGGTGCCAATGTGCGGTTATCCGGGGCCATGCTTGGCATGGACGATAGAAGCGCGCGCGAATAGGGGTGCAGGGGCGTGGCATACAGCGCCTCTGCATCGCCAATCTCTGCCACCTTGCCCAGATACATCACCATCACGCGGTCAGACACAAACCGCACCACATTCAGATCATGGCTGATAAAAATATAGGTCAGGCCAAATTCGGCCTTCAGATCGGCCAGCAGGTTCAGAACCTGCGCCTCTACAGATTTATCCAGCGCCGAAACGGCCTCATCCAGAATGATCACCTTGGGGCGCAGCGCCAGCGCACGCGCGATATTGACGCGCTGGCGCTGCCCGCCCGAAAGCTCATGCGGGTAGCGGCCCGCAAACCGCGCCGGATCAAGCCCCACGCGGGTTAACAGATCATGGGTGCGCGCAAGGGCCTCTTGCGCAGGCGTGCCATGCACTTTTGCCCCAAAGGCGATGTTATCCTCTATCGTCAGGCGCGGGTTGAGCGAGGAATAGCTGTCCTGAAACACCATCTGCACTTGGCGGCGATAGGCTTTCAGCGGCAATTCGGGGCTGCCCACCAGCTTGCCCTCGAAATACAGCGCCCCCGCATCGGGCTGGATCAGATGCATCAACAGCCGCGCGGTGGTGGATTTCCCGCAGCCCGATTCCCCCACAACGCCCAGCGTTTCGCCTGCAAACACCTCCAGATCCACGCCATCCACGGCATGAACATTCTTTACCGTGCGGCCCAGAATACCCCCCTTGATGGGAAAGTATTTCTGCAATCCGCGCACTGTCAGAATAGCGCCTTCGGTATTCATTGCCGAACCTCCATGGCAGAGCGCAGCCCGTCAGACAGCAGGTTGAAAGAGATCGACACCATGAAAATCATCGCACCGGGCAGCGCCGCGACCCAGGGTTGCGCATAAATCGCCGTGCGCAACGTGTTCAGCATCAACCCCCATTCGGGGTTTGGCGGCCGCACCCCAAGCCCCAGAAATGACAGGCCAGAGGCAAGGATCATGCTGACAGCAATCAGGCTGGTGGCATAAACAAAGATCGGCCCCAGCACATTGCCCAGCACATGCACCCGCACTATGGTAAAGGCCCCCGCACCAGAGGCCCGCGCGGCCTCTATGAAATCGGAACTGCGCAAACGTGTGGTCACAGATTCCGCCACCCGCGCAATCGGCGGAATAAACACCACTGTCAGCGACAATAGCGCATTGCCCAACCCCGCGCCCAGCGCCCCCGACAATGCCACCGCCAGCAAAACCGACGGGAAGGCATAGAAAACATCGACCGTGCGCATGATCAGCGTATTCGTCCAGCCGCCCGCATAGCCCGCCAGAATACCCAGGGCAGAGCCAAGGAAAAACGCCATCACCACCGGCGTTACCCCCATCAGCAGCGACAGCCGCCCACCCCAGATCAGCCGCGACAGCATATCGCGGCCCAGTTCATCCGTGCCCAGCACATGCCCCGGCGTGCCAATCGGTTTCAGCCGGTTTATCAACCGGCCTTCCAGCGGGTCTAGCGGTGCCACAAGCGGCGCGAAAATCGCGGCCAGCAGCAACAGCAAAAGCACCGCCCCCGCCGCCATGGCGGTTTTGTCCCGCACCAGCCGCGCGCCTACATTCTGCCAATATCCGGCACTGCGCACCGGGGTGATTACGCCTTGGGAAACAGAGATATCCGCCATATGCCCTACCTCTTGATGCGCGGATCAAGCGCGCTTTGCATCACATCCACAGCCAGATTAAGCACCACGAAAAACAGCGCCAGAACCAGAATCGTGCCTTGCAACAGCGGCAAATCCCGCTGGAAAATGGCCGAATTCAGCAGCATCCCCGTTCCCGGCCAGCTGAATACCGTTTCAATCAGGATAGACCCGCCCAACAGATAACCCAGTTGCACCCCCATCACGGCCAGCGCCGTGGGGGCGGCATTCTTGACCACATGCAAGAACACCCCCAATTCAGACAGGCCCCGCGCGCGCAGCCCGATTACAAATTCCTGTGCCAGAATTTCCGCCACCAAGGCGCGCACCGTGCGCGCGATAATCCCCATCGGGATCACGCTCATGGTAATGGCGGGCAGGATCATATAGCTCAGATGCTCCAGATCAAATTTCCACTGCCCCGAACCACCCGGCCCCGCGCCAGCAGCAGGCAACCAGCCCAACTGCGCCGAAAAAATGATCACACGCACCATCCCAAGCCAGTAATGCGGCACGGATACGCCAAAAACCGCCGCGGCAGAGGCGGCCTTGTCCAGCGGTGAATTGCTGAAATACCCGGCCACAAAGCCAAAGAAACACCCCAGCACAAAGCCTATGAACGTGGCCACAGCGGCCAGCATCAGCGTATTGCCCACCGCGCGGATCACCTCGCTTGTCACAGGGCGGCCCGTGGCAATGGATGTGCCCAAATCCCCTTGCAAGGCCCGGCCCAGCCACAGAATAAACTGTTCAGGATAGCTGCGATCAAACCCGTAAAGGGTGCGCAACCTGTCTTGCAATTCGACCGAGGCATCGGCGGGCAAGATGGAAATCAGCGGATCACCGGGCGAGATATGGACAAGCGCGAAACACACTACAGACACCCCGAACAATACCGGGGCCGTGTAGATGATCCGCCGCAGGGTATAGCCAAGCATGGGCATTCCTTTCGGATGGCAGGCACAAAGACAGCAGGCCCCGGAACATCTCCGGGGCCTGCCCTGTCATCAGTTCATATCCATCGGTGCGATATCGATGAACCAGCTTTTCGGCTGCACCACACCTGTCACCCGCGACGACATGGCGCGCGGCCCGGCATCATGGGCCACCCAGACAAAGGGCGCCTCTTCCACAATGCGGGCATGCAGGCGGGCAAGTGCCGCATCGCGGGCGTCATCCTCGAAGGTTGTGCGGGCATCGGCAATCAGGGCGTCAAACTCGTCATTGCCAAACAGGCCCCAGTTGTTGGAAACCGGCGGGAATGTCCCTGTCGATGTGAACCGCACCATCGCAAAGAACGGGTCCATCGTGGCAAAAGACACGTTGATCGCATGCGCGCCATTGGCGGATTCGTCATTCGCCCCGCGCCGCCAGTTGGTGAACACGGTATTCCATTCGATCACATCCAATTCGATATCAAAGTAACAATCACGCAGCGATTGTTGCAAATACTCGTTCATCGGGATGGGCTGCATCTGGCCAGACCCGGAGGCAGAGGTCTGCACCTTCACCTTTACCGGATTGGCGGCAGAGAAACCGGCCTCTGTCATCAGGCGTTGCGCTTCTTCCAGATCGTAGCGGATATCGAAAGACGGGTTGCCCCACCACGGATGGGTCGGATCAACTGTGCCCTTGGGAATGCCCATATACCCGCCCAGCAGGATTTGCAGTTCTTCGCGGTCAAAGCACAGGTTGGCGGCATGGCGCACCCGCTTGTCCAACCAAGGCGAGCCTTCGGCAAAAGACAATTGCCACGGCCAGACATGTGGTTGCGGATTGGCGTAAATGGTGAACCCGCGCGATTCGATCTGCGGTATCGCATCCGGCGAGGGGGCCTCGATCCAATCCACCTGCCCCGATAGCAGGGCGGCCGTGCGGGCATTCGCCTCTGGCAGCGGAACCAGAACCACGCCATCCAGCTTGGGTGTGCGCGCAGGGTTCCAGTAATTTGTGTTGGGTGCCAGTTCCAGACGCTCGCGCGGCACAAAGCTTGTCACGCGAAACGGGCCAGTGCCCGAAGGATCGGCGGCAAACGCGGCCCATGCGGTTTCTGCATTGCCGGTTTCGTCAAATTTCGCCTGCCAATGCGCGGGCGATGCCATGAAAAGATTGGTCAGGTTGATCGGCAAAAAGCTGTCTGGCTCTGATGTTGTCAGTTCCACTGTGAATTCGTCAATCGCCCGCGCCGAACGCAATGTCGGCATGCGAGAGGCCGTTACCCCAACCTGGCTTGCGTCAAAATGCGGGGCGGCCTCATCCAGCACCTTTTGCACATTCCACACCACCGATTCGGCATTGAAGGCGCTGCCATCATGGAATGTCACATCATCGCGCAGATTGAACACCCATTTTGTGGTGTCATCGGGGTTCACCGCCCAGCTTGTTGCCAGATTGGGAATCACCACCGAGGCTTCGTCTTCCTTGCTCAGATCCCAGGCTGTCAGCCCGTCATAAATGGTCATCCCGGTAAAGCGGTTGCCCTCAAACCCCTGATCGGGCTGGCCAAGCGTGCGCGGAATATCGGCAGCAGTCATACCAATGCGTAAAATCTTGTCTTGCGCCAGCGCAGCCGCCGGAATTGTCAGCACAGAGCTTGCCAACAGGGCCGCAATAAGGATGGGTCTGGTTTGCGTCATATATCTGTCTCCCCTATGGACACGCCGGAACGCACCAAAACCCCGGCGGTTTTTGACAACAATATTGTTGACAATCCGAGCCTGCCGCAAGTTTTTTCATCCGTCAAAGATTTTTAGCACTGCCGGGGCAACAACAGCACAAGCCCCGCCCTGCGCCTGAACACGGGTCAACTTGGTGCATTTGTGCACAATATTTAAGCAATATGTGAAAATTCAGCGCCCAAAGCGCCGCGCCAGCCCCTCGAACAGGGCAAAAAGCACCAGACTTTGCGCCGCCAGCACAATCAGCGCGGCAAACATCAGATCAGTTTGCCCCCGCCCATTGGCCAATAGCATCAGATAGCCAAGCCCGCGCGATGATCCCACCCATTCGCCAATAATCACCGCAAAGGGCGCATAAACCAGCGCCAGCCGCAGCCCAGTGGCCAGCGCGGGCAGAGCATGGGGCAATTGCAGGAAAACCAGCCGCCGCAAGGGCGTGGCCCGCATCATCTGCGCCAGATCGGCCAAAGGCGCAGGCAGCCGCATCAGCCCATCAAAAAACGCCGATGCCACCGGGAAATAAATCACCAGCATCACAATCACGATCTTGGAGGCCGCCCCATAGCCCAGCCATAATGTCAGCACCGGGGCCAGCGCAAAAACCGGCACGGCCTGAGCAAAAATCAGCATGGGCCGCACCAATACCCGCGCCGCAGGCGATACCGCCAGATTAAGCGCTGTCACCACCCCCAAGGCCACCCCCGCCGCCAGCCCAGTGGCCAGATTGACCAGCGTAAAGCGCGCATGTTCCACCAGCAGGGGCGCATTGGCCCACAGGCTTGCCCCCACACGCCCCGGCCCCGGCAAAATGAAATGCGGCGCATCCGTGGCCCAGACCACCGCTTGCCACAGCCCCAGCCCAAACCCCAAGGCAAGCCCCGCATGGATCAGGCCGCGCATGGGGCCAGCCCTTGCAACCGCGCCAGCAGCGCCCCTTGCGCGCCCAGCAGATCGGGGGCGCGGTAATCGCGCGGCGCAGGCCCACCCGGCAGGGCCAGCACCTCTGCCCCCTGCGGGCCAAGCAGCCATGCGCGGCTGGCAAGGCGCAGCGCTTCCAGCGGGTCATGCGTGATCAAAATCACTGTGCGCCCAAGCAGCAGCCGCGCCGCCAAATCCTGCATGGCCAGCCGTGTGGCGGCATCCAGCGCCGAAAATGGCTCATCCAGCAGCACGATGGGGCAATCTTCCATCAGCACGCGGGCCAGCGCCACGCGCTGGCGCTGCCCGCCCGATAACGCATCGGGCCGCCGCCCTTCCATCCCGCCCAGCCCCACTTGCGCCAGCAAGTCCCGCGCGCGCGCCAGATCGGGCCGCGCCCCGCGCAACCGCGCGCCAATCGTCACATTGGCCAGCAGATCGGCCCAAGGCAAAAGCTGGCTGTCCTGCGCCATCAGCGCCACACGGCCCGCAAGGGGCGCGCCATCTTCCGCCCTTATATGCCCCTCCAGCCGCGCCGCGCCCTCCAGCCCCGCTACCAGCCGCGCGACAGAGGATTTCCCCACCCCAGACGGCCCCAGCAAACAGCCCCAGCCCCCTGCCGGAAAGGCCAGATCCAGATCGCGCAGCAACACCCGCGCGCCCATCCAGATTGTGCCGCGCAGGCAAAGCCCGCTCATGCGCCAGCCAGCCCCATATCCCAAAACCCCACTTCCAGCCGTGTGGCCGTGGCAAAGCGCGCCCCCAGCCGCGCCATGCGCGGGCTGGCCACCCAATCCGGCCCCAGACGGTGCAACAGCGCGCTATCTATCAGCGTGCCCACATCACGGCACAGGCCCTGATACTCTGCCCCGCCATAGGTGTCGCACCATGGCGCATAGGCCCCGCCACTGCCTGCCAGCCGCGCGCCAATTTCGCCATAGCCCAGCACACACGGGGCAAGTGCGGCCATCAGATCCAGAAAATCACCCGAATAGCCCGCTTCCAGCACATAGCGGGTATAGGCCAGATTTGCGGGCGCTTCTTCTGTGGCCTCCAGTTCTGCCGCATCAATCCCCGCCCGCGCGCAGAGTTCCACATGCAGCGGCATTTCCACATGCGCCAGCGCATGCACCGTGCCAGAGGCCGCGCGCAATTCCGCCAGCGTCTCGGATTTGGCCGCAGCCAAGGCCCATGCGCGCGAGAAATGGATCAGGAAAATATAATCCTGCCGCAGATAATGCAGGAAATTCGCGTGTGGCAATGCGCCTGTGCGCAAGCCTTCCACAAACGCATGCTGCGTATAGGCCCCCCATGCGGGGGCCTGCGCGCGCCACCGCCCGAAAGCGCGGCCATAATCTGGCGCGCTGGTCATGGCTGGCCCTGCCCGGCAGTGCTGATATCCAGCGCCAGATCCTCCACAGCCAGCCCGCCCGGCGTAGCCCCGGCCTGCGCCAGAAACGCTTCAAACCGTGCATAGCGCCCCGCATCCAGCGCGGCAGGGCGGGTGGCAAAGCGCGGCCATGTATCGGCCCAGGCGCGGATATTCAGCTCTGTCTGCAATTCCGTGGCCGTGGCGGAAAACATCTGCCATGCGGCCTCTGGCTGGTTGAGGATGTAATTTGCCGCCTGTGCCGTGGCCTCCAGAAACCGGGCCAGAACTGCCGAATCCATCCGGTCGGGATTGGCGACATAGATCAATTCATCATAAGCGGGCACGCCCTCGGCCTCTGGGTAAAAACAGCGCCCCTCCACCCCTTCAATCTGCAACTGGTTCAACTCGAAATTGCGAAAGGCCCCGATCACGCCATCCACCTGCCCCGACATCACCGCCGGAGAGATTGACCACCCGATATTGATCTGCTCCACATCGCCCGGCGCCATGCCATGATGGGCCAGCATCGCCTCCAGCATCACCTCTTGCACACCGGCCACGGCAAACCCCACCTTGCCGCCCTTCAGATCGGCAAATTCCTGCACCGGGCCATCTGCCAGCACCACAAGGCATGTCAGCGGCGTGGAAATCAGCGTGCCCACACGGCGCAGCGGCAGGCCGTTATGGCGGCTAAGGTGCAATTGCGGCTGATAGCTGATCGCCAGATCAACCCGCCCGGCGGCCACCATGCGCGGGGGGTCATTCGGGTCTGAGGGCGTGATAAGCTCCACCTCCAGCCCCGCCGCTTCAAAATACCCCAATTCCCGCGCCAGCACGATGGGCGCATGATTGGGGTTCACAAACCAATCCAGCATCAGGCTCAGGCGCTCTTGGGCCATGGCGGGGAGGGGAAGAGTTGGGGGACTCGC
>JAIUNA010000089.1 GCA_022565265.1 Roseinatronobacter sp.
GTGCTCAGACGGTATGCAAGTTGGATGGCTGCATCTGGGCTGTGGGGTCGGGTGGGACTTTGGCGGTGGTGGCGCATGTTTTTCAGCCCAAAGGTGTTAAAATCGGGCTGGCCGATCCCATGGGGGCCGCACTTTACAGCTTTTACACCACTGGCACATTCCAGTCCGAAGGTGGCTCAATCACCGAAGGAATCGGGCAAGGGCGGATCACGGCAAATCTGGAAGGCTTTACCCCGGATTTCTGCGCGCAGATTGCTGATGAGGAAGCGCTGCCAATCGTGTTTGATCTGCTGGCCGAAGAAGGGCTGTGTCTGGGCGGTTCTTCCGGGGTGAATATTGCCGGGGCCATGCGGATGGCGCAAGAGATGGGGCCAGGGCATACCATTGTCACAATCCTGTGTGATTATGGCACGCGCTACCAATCCAAGCTGTTTAACCCGGAATTTTTACGTTCCAAATCCTTACCCGTCCCGGAATGGCTGGATCGCGTGCCCCGGACACTTCCAGCCGTGTATGAAGACTGATACAGTCCACTCATGCAGATGATAAGAACCTTTATTCTGGCGCTGCTCTGCGCCACAGTCTTGGTGGCACCCGCCACGGTACAGGCCCAATCCTCTTCGCAAAATGGGGAACAGGCCACCAGCACGGCACCAGATTATGAGGCATGGCGCAGTTTCGCCCAAAATGCCGAAGCGCTACTGGATCGCCCTGATAACACGAATGAGGCTCTCAGCGAATTGCGTGGCGAGCTGGTTGGATTTCGTGCGCGGTTTCTGGCCGCGCAAGATGCCAATCAGTCGCGTATCGCCAGTCTGCGCGAACAGATCGCCGCCCTTGGACCGCCCCCGGAAGACGGTGCAACCGAGGCACCGGAAATAGCAGAGCGCCGGGCCGAGCTGTCCGAACAACTGACAGTGCTGCAAGCCCCCGGCATTGCCGCGCAAGAGGCATTTCGCCGTGCCGATGGCCTGATCCGCCAGATAGATACAACTCTGCGCGAACGTGATGCGGAAGCATTGCTCACGCTTTGGCCCTCGCCCGTCAACCCGGTGAACTGGGTTCTGGCCGCAGATGCTGTTTGGGGCACGACATTTACATTTGTCACCCAAGTGATCGGAGCAACTGAAGATCCCGCGCGGATGCGCGAATTCCGCGCGAATTTGCCTGTAACGTTGGTGTTGCTGTTGTTTTCAGGTTTCGTGCTCTGGCGTGGGCGCGAATGGATCGAGAAAGTTGTCTCGCGCCTTCTGGATGATGGCGGTTCGCGGCGCAGCAAGCGCGTTCTGGCGCGGCTGATGTCGCTGGCACAGATTGTTGTTCCAGTGACGGCGGTACTTGCGCTGACACTTGCCTTTGAACTGACGTCACTTTTTGGCGAAATCGGCACAGAGCTTGCTACGGGAATCGCTGAAGCGGGCCTTGCCTATTTCACGGCACGCTGGGCCGGGCGGCAGGTTTTCCCGATCGTGGAGTCGCGCAGCGCGCCGCTGTCTTTGCCGCAGGGCCGCCGCAGGGAGGGGCGGTTCTGGGCCAATATGATTGGCGCGGCACTGGCCATTCATGCGATTCTCATTTCCTATCTGCCACCGGAGAATCAGGCAGATGCCGCGAATGCCGTGATTGTCTTTCCGGTTCTGGCATTCAGTGGCCTGATCCTGTTTCGGATTGGGATGCTGCTGAACCAGCATAACAGGCTGGAGCCAGATCAGAAGCGCGAAGCGCGCTTCTTTGATCGGATGGTGCTGGTTCTGGGCAAGGTTGTCATGGGGGTTGGCATTGGGGCGCCTGTCTTTGCCGCAATCGGCTATGTGCAGGCCGCCGAGGCGCTGTTGTTTCCGGCTATTGTCTCGCTTGGCTTGATCGTTCTTTTGCTGTTCCTGATGGAACTGGATGAAGATGTCTATTCCATCGTGACCAAAAGCCGCGAAGAGGATGCCGATACAGCGCTTGTGCCCTCGCTGGTGAATTTTGCGTTGGTGATCTTGTCTTTGCCTGTGTTCGCCCTGATCTGGGGCGTGCGCCCTACCGAATTGCTGGAATTCTGGCAAATGCTGCGCGAAGGGTTCCGGGTGGGAGAGACCCGCATTTCGCCCACGAATATCCTGAGTTTCGTGATTGTCTTCTCCATCGGCTATGTGATCACGCGGATAATTCAGGGCGCGCTGGAAAGCTCTGTCCTGCCCAAAACCAAGATCGACAAGGGCGGGCAGAAGGCGATCAAATCGGGCACGGGCTATATCGGGATATTCATCGCGGCACTTGTGGCGATTTCCACAGCAGGGATTGATCTGTCTGGCCTTGCGATTGTGGCGGGTGCCTTGTCTGTGGGCATTGGCTTTGGCCTTCAGAATATTGTCTCCAATTTCATATCTGGTCTGATCTTGCTGATAGAACGGCCTGTGGCTGAGGGCGACTGGATCGAGGTGGGGGGCACAATGGGGACTGTGCGCTCTATCTCTGTGCGCTCTACAGTTATCGAAACTTTTGACCGTACAGACGTTATCGTGCCAAATGCCGATCTGATTTCGGGCACTGTTACCAACTGGACGCGCTATAACTCGCTGGGGCGGATTACCATTCCTGTGGGCGTGGCCTATGGGTCTGACAGCCGCAAGGTGGCGCGTATTCTGCAAGAGATTGGCGAGAATGAACCACTTGCCGTGATCGACCCAAAACCGCAGGTGCATTTCGTGAATTTCGGCCCCGATGCGCTGGAGTTTGAATTGCGCCTTGTGCTGAGTGATGTGGGGTTTGGCATGTCGGTGCGTACCGAATTGCGCCATCAGATTGCCGAGCGGTTCCGGGCCGAGGGGATAGAGATACCCTTTGCGCAGCGTGATATCTGGCTGCGCAACCCCGAAGCTTTGCACGGTGCGCAGCCTGTCGCCGTGCCTCAGGATGAGAAGCGGGAATCCGGGCGCACCGAGATGCAGCGCGATGAGATCGAGACTGACAGTGATGGCGGTAGCGAGGGGGGAAGCGAAGACGCACGGTGAGGCCTGACAATTTGTTCCAGATCAAAGCTTTGCCGCGCAAAGCTGTTAGTATTGGGACAGATGGAAAGAGGAGTAAGCCCATGTCGCACACCCCGCATGAATTGGCAGAAGAATTCCCGCAAGCAGTGGAATTGATGCATAAGCTGAAGTTGGAAGACGCCCATTTTGCCCGGCTGGCAGAAGACTATCACGAAGTGAACCGGGCGATTCACCGCGCAGAGACTTTGGTAGAGCCTGTCTCGGATACCCATGAAACCGAGATGCGCCGCAAGCGCATGGTGCTGAAAGATGAAATCGCCCGGATTCTGGCCGCAGCCGCGTGATATGAGCAAGGCCGGGCCAAGATGCCCGGCCTTGCTGGCGCCTTAGATTTCAGCGATGACAGGGCAGTCTTGTTGCCCCAGCCCGTCAATTTCCAGCCGGACTCTATCGCCAGCGCGCAGATATTGCGGTGGCGACAGTCCGATCCCCACGCCAGAGGGCGTGCCGGTGGCGATAATATCGCCGGGCAGTAAATCCATGTAGCGCGACATATAGGAAATGATCTTTGCCACTGGAAAGATCATGTCACTGGTTGTCGAATTCTGGCGCAAGACATCATTCACCCAAAGCCGCAGGCCAAGGGCTTGCGGGTCTGGGATTTCGTCTTTTGTTACAAGCATCGGGCCAATCTTGCCAAAGCCCCGGCAGGATTTACCCTTGATCCATTGCCCCCCGTGGTTGAACTGGAAATCCCGCTCGGAAAGATCATTGACTGCACAATAGCCGGCCACATGATCCAGCGCTTCGGCCTCGGATACAGTGCGCGCGCGGCGGCCAATGACAACGCCAAGCTCGACCTCCCAATCGGTTGTCTGCGCGCCGCGCGGCAAGAGGATCGGGTCTTGCGGGCCAGAGAGGGAGGAGCTGGCCTTGGAAAACAGCAGCGGCTCTGTCGGAGCGGGGGCACCTGTTTCGGCAGCATGCAGCGCGTAATTCAGCCCGATACAATAAAAATTCGGCACAAAGGCCAAGGGTGCGCCCAACCGGGGCCGCCCTGATACCACGGGCGCTGCCTCCAGTTCGGCGCGGCGCAAAGCCTCCAGCGCAGCGCAAGACACAGAATCGCCCGCGAAATCTGCGCTCAGGGCGCTGAGATCACGGATGCGCCCTGCGGCATCTACATAGCCGGGTTTTTCCTGCCCTTCCGGGCCAAAGCGGACAAGTTTCATGGCTGTCTTCCTTCGTTCTTGGCCAAGCGATAGCGAAAAGCCGCCACGGCCTCAAGCGCGGGGTCAACCTTTTGAAATGGCCTCCAGCCTGTCGCGCGACAATTCCCCAGGGACGATGGTGATGGGAATCGGCAGACTGCCGGAATTGCGCGACATCTGCGTGACCAGCGGGCCGGGTGTATTGCCCTCTGTGCCCGCGCCCAGCACCAGAATCCCGATTTCAGGGTCGGACTGGATTTGTGCGAGAATTTCTTCCACCGGCTCACCCTCGCGGATCACAAGTTCAGGGTTGATCCCCTGTCTATCGCGCATCCATTTGGCGAAAACCTCGAAATGGGCCTCGATTCTTTCGCGTGCTTCGGCGCGCATCAGGTCAGCTACCCCGATCCAGCCCTGAAATTCATCTGGGCTGATGATAGAGAGGATTTGCACCTGCCCGCCAGTCTGCGACGCGCGCAAGGCCGCGAAACGCATGGCGTTCAGACATTCGCGGCTGTCATCAAGGACGACCAGAAATTTACGCATGCAGGCTCCATTCGCTGTGGCAGGCCCTCTATCTTGGCCAAAAGCTGCGGGCATGTAAACATAAAGCCAACAGTCTAGCCCCAGATCACATCGCCCAGAAAGATATATCCCGCGCCATATATGGTTTTGATCAATCTGGGGTTGCGCGGGTCTTCGCCCAGCTTTGTGCGCAAGCGCGAAATCCGCACATCCATAGCGCGATCAAAGCTTTCACCGGCACTGCCGCCAAGGGCATCCAGCATCTGCGCGCGCGAGATCAGGCGCTTTGGGCTGTCCAGAAACAGGCGCAAAACTTCGCCTTCGGCATGGCTGAAAGGGATTTCCCGGCCTGCGGCATCCATCAGCACATAGCGGTCAAATTCGGCAGTCCAGCCATTAAACTGCGCGCGCGCTGTGCGTGTCTCTGGCTGCGCGCCGGGTTTGCGCAAGCGCGCACGAATGCGCGCCACCACTTCGGCGGGGTCAAACGGTTTGATGATGTAATCATCCGCGCCCAGCTCCAGCCCCGTCACGCGGTCTTGCACCTGCGCGCGCCCGGAGATGATTATAATCGTCGCCCCAGATTCCAGCGCCAGCCGATGCACCAGCGCCAGCCCGTCCCGATCTGGCAGGCCCAGATCCACAAGGCACACATCTGGTGTCATGCGTTTGAGCGCGGCTTCAAATTCTGTGGCACGCGCATAGGTGGTTGTCTGAAATCCTGCCTCTCGCAGCGCGTGAGACAAAACCTGACGGATTTCGGGTTCGTCATCCAGAATGGCGATATGGGGTTGGGTCATTGAAAGTGCTCCAGCGCCGCGCGCAAGGCGGGTAGCGCAAAGGGTTTGGCAAGAACCGGAAATTCGGCTGCCGCTTCGCGGCGCAGGGCATCGCCCGGCGGTAGTGCCGTCATCAGATGCAGGCGTCTCAACCCGCGCGCGCGGCAGATGCGCAACAGATCCAGCCCCGATCCAGCCCCCTCCAGATTGATATCAGACACAACCAGCCCGATTCCGGGCAAATCAATCAGGCCCAAAGCCTCGTCATGGCTGGCCGCTTCGATCACGTTATGGCCCAGTTCGCGCAACATCTCGCGTACGCTTTCGCGGATGCTGTCAGTATCTTCGACCAAGAGCGCCAGCGCGCGTGCGGTCGGATTATTGCGCGCCTCGGCCAGTTTCAGCGGCAGGCGCAGTGTTACCTTGGCCCCGCCCGCGGCGCGATTGGCCAGCCGCACTGTGCCGCCAGACAGGGTGATCTGGTCATACACCATAGCCAGACCAAGCCCGGAACCGGCACTTCCCTTGGTGGTGAAGAAAGGATCAAGCCCTTTCTCCAGCGCATGCGGGCTAAAGCCGCTGCCAGTGTCGGTGACACAGATTTCCAGCCAAGTGGTGCTGACGCGCCGTGCTTCCAGCCGGATCATGCCAGCGCGCCCCCCAAGTGCATCGCGCGCATTTAGGATCAGATTCAACAGCGTATCCTGCAAGCCGCCTGCGTCCAGCATCAGGAGCGGCAGGTCTTCGGCGAGGGCGAAATCCAGCGTCACATCGGGCGCAAGGGCAGGGCGGGCCATAAGGTGCAGATCATCCAGCAATGCTGCCAGATCGGTGGGTTGGGGGCGCAATTCGCGCTGGCCCGAAATCGTGGCGATCCGTTCCAGCAACACCCCGCCCCGGCGTGCTGCGGCGCTGGTAGAATGCGCGATCTGCGCAATCTCTGGCGGCAGATCGGGTTTGCGGGCCAGTTGCCCTTGCAGGCCAAGGATGATTGTCAAAAGATTGCCAAAATCATGCGCCAGACCGGAAGATAACTGCGCGGCAAGCTCGCGCTTGCGTGTCTGTGCAAGGGCTGCGCGGGCCTGCGTTTCCTCTGTCACATCCATCGACATCACATAGATGCCATTGATCGGCCCATCCCCCAGTTGATCAGGTGTCAGAGACAGGCGGATACGGCGGCCACTGGCGTCATGGGTGAATTCATGCACCAGATTCTCGCCATCAAGGGCGCGATCCAGCAAGGGTGCGATCTTGTCAAACACTTCGCCCAAGGCCTGCTGGGCAGGCAGCCCCACGATATTTTGCGGCAGGCCCGGAAACACGGAAGACAATCTGCGATTGGAAAACGTATAGCGCAAGTCACGGTCTATATGAGCGATATGGGCGGGCATCATCTCGGTGGTCAGGCGGGTGCGCGCTTCCATTTCCGTAAGCTCGCGCTTGGCTTCCTCCAGCGCGGCATTGGATGCGGCAAGCGCCCGGTTGGTATGCGCCAACCGCTTGGTATGGGCCATCAACTCGCCCGACAGTTCTGCCGAATGCGCCTGCAACAACCGCTCTTGCAGCTTCACTTCAGTGATATCGGTATAGACCGTCACCCAGCCGCCTTGCGGCAAGGGTGCCCCCTCTACGCTTATCCAGCGGCCATTTGCGCGCTCGCGTTCCATGTAATGGGGCACGAAATCGCGCGCGGCCTCGACGCGGATACGCACGGCTTCCTCGGTATCCTGCACAGGCCCGTATTCCCCGCGTGTCACAAGATAGCGGATTGTATCTTCAAACTCTGCGCCGGGCTCGACCAGCCAGTCGGGCAGTTCAAACATTTCCTGATAGCGCCTGTTGCATACCGACAGGCGCAACTCGCGATCAAAGATGGACAGTGCCTGCTGAATCATGTTCAGCCCGGCCCCCATCAGCTTGATGCGCGTTTCCTCGGTTATGGTCATGGCAGTGTCACCCTTGGCGCTTTGCATAAGGTTAGACGCCAAGCACGCCTTCGGAAAGCCCAGATCATACCCCGTTACAATTCGTAAGGATTGCGCAAAACTGGGGCAAGAATCACTGCGCCTGATAGCGGGCAGGGAGAAGACAGGCGGCATAGCCAGCCTGCGCATATATCGCCGAGAGGAGGAGGCCCCGTGCATATCACGGCCCAGACCAGCCCGGAGCTGGACGCGTATTGTTCGATTCCTGCGCTTTTGGCCCGCAATGCCCAACGCTTTGGCATGCAGACCGCCTATCGCGAAAAGGAATTCGGCATCTGGCAAAGCTGGACATGGGGCGAAACACAGGCCGAAGTGCGGGCCATGGCGCTGGGGTTTCTGGCCTTGGGGATGGAGCGTGGCGATTATGTTGCCATCATCGGGCGCAACCGTCCTGCGCTGTCTTGGGCGATGGTGGCCGCGCAATCGGTGGGCGCGATCCCCGTGCCGCTGTATCAAGACGCGGTGGCCGAAGAGATGGCCTATGTGCTTGATCATTGTGGCGCCCGTTTCGTTGTCTGCGGCGATCAGGAACAGGTCGACAAGGTGCTGGAGGTGCAGGAAACCGTAACCTGCATCGAGGAAATCACCTATCTCGACAAGCGCGGGATGCGCAAATACGACCATAGCCATATGAATTGGCTGGGCGATGTGATGCGCGAAGGGCGCGCGGCACAAACCCGGCTTGGGGGCGAGTTGGACAAGCGCATGGCCGAGCTGACGCTCGATCATACCTGTGTCATGCTGTATACATCTGGCACGACAGGCAAGCCCAAGGGCGTGGTTCTGTCCAATCGCAATATCATTGTGACATCCAAAAATTCGTCCGAATTTGACAATCTGCGCCCCGGAGACGAGATTTTGGCCTATCTGCCCATGGCATGGGTGGGCGATTTCATTTTTGCAATCGGGCAGGCCTATTGGACAGGGTTTTGTGTAAACTGCCCTGAATCCGCGCAAACCATGCTCACCGATCTGCGCGAAATTGGGCCAACCTATTATTTCGCCCCGCCTCGGATATTCGAGACGATGCTGACCACAGTCATGATCCGCATGGAAGATGCCTCGCCACTTAAGCGCAGGGTCTTTCACCATTTCATGGAACATGCGCGCGAGGTTGGGCCTAAACTTTTGGATGGCAAGCCCGTGGGGCCGGGGGACAAGCTGAAATACGCCTTGGGTAATTTTCTGGTCTATGGCCCGCTGAAAGATACTTTGGGCCTGCGCCGCATTCGTGTGGCCTATACTGCCGGAGAGGCGATCGGGCCAGAGATTTTCGATTTCTACCGCGCTTTGGGGATCAACCTGAAGCAGCTTTATGGCCAGACAGAGGCCAGCGTCTTCATCACGCAGCAACCTGATGGAGAAGTGCGTTCTGATACTGTGGGCGTGCCTTCGCCGGGGGTAGAAGTGCGCATAGCCGAGAGTGGCGAGGTATTCTACCGCTCTGCGGGCACATTCGAGAGCTATTACAAGAACGCCGAAAGCACGGCCTCTACCAAGGATGCGGAAGGTTGGGTCGCGACAGGGGATGCTGGCTTTTTCGAGGAAAGCACAGGCCATCTGCGCATCATCGACCGGGCCAAGGATGTGGGCAAAATGGCTGATGGCAGCATGTTCGCGCCCAAATATGTTGAAAACAAGCTGAAATTCTTTCCCAATATCCTAGAGGCCGTAGTCTTTGGCAATGGCCGCGACCGCTGCGTGGCCTTTATCAATATTGATCTGGGCGCAGTCGGGTCTTGGGCGGAGCGCAACAATATCGCCTATTCCAGCTATCAGGAGCTTGCCGGGCTGAAGCCGGTGCTGGATCAGATTCAGGCCCATGTGGAACAGGTGAATGACAGTGTGGCCAAGGACAAGATTCTGTCAGGCTGCCAAATTCACCGCTTTCTTGTGCTGCATAAGGAATTGGATGCCGATGATGGCGAGATGACGCGCACCCGCAAAGTACGCCGCCGGATTGTGGAAGAGAAATTCTCTGACCTGATTGCCGCGCTCTATGGCAGCACAGACAGCGTCTATACTGAAACCGAAGTCACCTATGAAGATGGCCGCAAAGGCAAGCTGAAGGCCACATTGGAAATTCGCGATGCGCGCGTTCATGGCGCACGCGCGCAGCAAGTGGCCGCACAATGAGCGGGCAGGGGGAGGCGATGCGCGATACACAGGCAGATGACGGCTATATGACCGCCGATGGCCGCAAGATTGGCGGTCTGGCGATGGAAATGCGCAATATTACCCTGCGCTTAGGTGGGGTGGTGGCGATCAAGGATATCAGTTTCGATATCCGCTGGGGGGAAATCCGCGCGATCATTGGCCCGAATGGTGCGGGCAAATCCTCGATGCTCAATGTTATTTCGGGCTTTTACCACCCGCAAGAGGGCGAGGTGATCTATAAGGGATTCAAGCGCCCCCGGATGAAACCCTATGAGATTTCGCGCCAAGGCATTGCGCGTACCTTCCAGAATATTGCGCTGTTTGAAGGGATGAGCGTTCTGGACAATATCATGACCGGGCGCTTGCACCATATGAAGGCCAATCTGTTCCAGCAGGCGCTGTGGTGGGGCAAAGCCCAGCGCGAGGAAGAGGAAAACCGCGCACAGGTGGAAAAGATCATCGATTTCTTGGAAATCCAGCATATCCGCAAAACCCCTGTCGCACGCTTGCCCTACGGGCTGAAAAAGCGCGTAGAACTGGCGCGCGCGCTTGCGGCAGAACCGGCCATCCTGCTGCTGGATGAACCCATGGCCGGCATGAATGTCGAAGAGAAAGAGGATATGTGCCGCTTCATTCTGGATGTGAATGATGAATTTGGCACGACTACGGTTCTGATCGAGCACGATATGGGCGTGGTGATGGATCTGTCCGACCGTGTGGTGGTGATGGATTATGGCCGCAAGATTGGCGATGGCACACCCGAAGAGGTGCGCAACAATGACGAAGTTATCAAAGCCTATCTGGGGGTGGCGCATGAGTGATTGCAGCGTGACAGGGGGGCACAGATATGTCTGATACGCTTCTTTTCGCATTGGAGGCCACGCTTAACGGGCTGACAGCGGGTGTGATGTATGCGCTGGTTGCGCTTGGGTTTGTGCTGATCTTCAAGGCCAGCGGGATTTTCAACTTTGCGCAAGGGGTTATGGCACTGTTTGCCGCGCTCACGCTGGTGGGCTTTCAATCCGGGCAAATCCCGTTTTCGCACCTTATCAACGCTGTTTTTGGCACAAGGCTGCATCATTTCGGCTGGAACATGCCCACAATGCTGGCGATCCCGGCCACTGTGCTGGTGATGATCGCGCTGGCGATTGTGATCGAGCGTTACATCCTCAAACATCTGGTCAATCAAGAACCCATTATTCTGTTCATGGCCACAATCGGTCTGGCCTATCTTCTGGAAGGGGTGGGTGACATCATGTGGGGGGCCGAGGTCAAGGCGCTGGATGTGGGCCTTCCCAAGGGCATGTCGGGCGCGGTGGATGATCTGACCTTCGCATGGTTCGGCTATGGGTTCTATATCGACAGGCTGGAGCTATGGGCGGCGGGGATCGCGGCAGTGCTGGTGGCCTCTCTGACCGTGTTTTCGCAATACACCAAACAGGGCCGCGCGCAGCGCGATGTGGCACATTACCATAATGCCGCGCTCTAGGTGGGAAAATAGCAGAGCTTTATCTGTCTTAGGACTTTGTGTATA
>JAIUNA010000090.1 GCA_022565265.1 Roseinatronobacter sp.
GATTACTTGAGAATTTTCGACACGACGCCCGCGCCGACGGTGCGGCCGCCTTCACGGATGGCGAAGCGCAGCTTCTCTTCCATGGCGATGGGCGCGATCAGCTCAACCTCGAATTTCAGGTTGTCGCCGGGCATGACCATTTCCGTGCCTTCCGGCAGTTTCACTGTGCCGGTCACATCGGTGGTGCGGAAGTAAAACTGTGGGCGGTAGTTGGCGAAGAACGGCGTGTGACGGCCACCCTCTTCCTTGGTCAGAATATAGGCTTCTGCCTCGAAATGGGTGTGCGGCTGAACCGATTTCGGCTTGCACAGAACCTGACCACGCTCCACATCCTCGCGGCCAATGCCGCGCAGCAATGCGCCGATATTGTCGCCAGCCTCTCCGCGATCCAGCAGTTTGCGGAACATTTCCACGCCGGTACAGGTGGTGGTCTTGGTGTCGCGAATGCCAACGATTTCAATCGAATCGCCCACATTGATCACACCGCGCTCCACACGGCCGGTCACAACTGTGCCGCGGCCAGAGATCGAGAACACATCTTCGATCGGCATCAGGAAGGGCTGATCCACAGCGCGCTCTGGCGTCGGGATGTACTCGTCCACAGCTTTCAGCAGCGCGCGGATGGAATTTTCGCCAATCTCGGGATCACGGCCTTCCATTGCGGCCAGCGCCGAGCCTTTGACGATGGGGATATCATCGCCGGGGTAATCATAGGAAGACAGCAGCTCGCGGATTTCCATTTCCACCAGCTCCAGCAGTTCCTCGTCATCCACCTGATCGACCTTGTTCATGTAGACAACCATGAACGGAATGCCAACCTGACGGCCCAGCAGGATATGCTCGCGCGTTTGTGGCATGGGGCCATCAGCAGCATTCACCACCAGAATTGCGCCATCCATCTGCGCCGCACCGGTGATCATGTTTTTCACATAGTCAGCGTGGCCGGGGCAATCCACATGCGCGTAGTGGCGTGCTTCGGTTTCATATTCCACATGCGCGGTCGAAATCGTGATCCCGCGCGCTTTCTCTTCCGGCGCACCATCAATCTGGTCATAGGCGCGGAATTCGCCGAAATACTTCGTGATCGCGGCGGTCAGCGTTGTCTTGCCGTGGTCCACATGGCCAATCGTGCCAATGTTCACATGCGGTTTGTTGCGTTCAAACTTTTGCTTTGCCATGGTTTCGGCACCCTTTGTTGTTCGGCCAGATCGCCCGGCCCCTTGATCACACGCGGGCCACTTACTCAGCTTGACCCGGAAAATCAAGCGTGCTTTGCACCGCAGCCCCGCGCAATCCCTGTTTTATTGCCTCACGCAGGCCCTTGTCCCGGCGCTGCGGCAACTGGCACGGGGTCTGGCCCCTGCACACGCGGCGGGAACCAGTCAGGATTCGAGGCCAGCCAGTTTTCGATAGCCAAAACGGCATTTTGCGCGAGGTTCTGCATCTGCTGCTCTGCCGATTGTGTCAGGCCGGAACTGAACACGGTTTCGCCAGACAGGCTTTCAAGCACGGTAATACGATGCGGGGTGTCATTGATCTTGCCGCCCGCGGCATCATCCCACAGCGTCACCCCCAGAATCAGAACCGATTTCGGGGCGGCAATGACGGGGATTCCCGGAATGGCCAAGACATAGCCATCGACTGACACCCCCAGATGATACAGCCTGTCGCCATCATAGCGCGCGAAGCGGCGGCGCATTTCGGCGGTGAGGGATTCTTGCCATTCCTCCGGCTCTGCCCGGCGCGAGGCCGGGCCAACCGTGGCATTCTCTGCCACCACAATCGCATGGCCCAGATAGAAATTATCCAGTTCCACGCGTTCATCACGCAATTCGCGCCCACTGGCGCAGGCTGAGAGCACCAGCGCCGCCATAAGCGCAAGACTGATACGAGGCAGGGTGAAGGTTGACAGCATCCGCACTCTCCGCAGTTTCATTGTGCCAGTGCTAGCCGATCTTGGTGCAAAGGGCAAATCAGGCATATGGGCAGGACATATCAGGCAAAGCGATTGTCACGCGGGAAGCCGCGCGGGGCCATGCGCCCGGCGCTGGCGCGCTTACCCAGCCATTCGGACAAATCGCCTTCATGGCGTGTGCGCCCTGCCGGGTCTTTCCAGCTAAGCCCATCGGCCAGCGTAATCGTGGCCAGATCGGACAGCCCGCCATCTTTGTAAGATTGCAGCCGCACGCCCTTGCCGCGCCCCATTTCGGGCAGTTCTTCCAGCGGGAAGACCAGCAATTTGCGATTCTCGCCCACCACAGCCAGATGATCGCCTGCCACCTTGCGGCAAATCTGGGCGCGCACCCCGTCTTTGAGGTTGAGCACCTGTTTGCCACTGCGTGTCTGGGCAATCACCTCTTCGGCGGGCACGATAAAGCCATCGCCCGCGCTGGAGGCCACAACCAAGCGCACATCAAGGCTGTGGGTGAACAAATCCACAATCTCTGCCTCATTGGGCAGATCAATCATCAGGCGCACAGGTTCGCCCATGCCACGCCCGCCGGGCAGATTGGCCCCCAGCAGCGTGTAAAACCGCCCGTTAGAGCCGAAAAGAACGATCTTGTCGGTGGTTTCTGCATGGAACGCGAAGCGCGCTTCATCGCCATCCTTGAACTTGAACCCCTGATCAAGTGCCACATGGCCTTTCATGGCCCTGATCCAGCCCATTTTGGAGCATACGACGGTGATCGGCTCGCGCTCGATCATAGCCTCTAGCGGCACCTCTTCCACCTCGCCCGCCTCAGTGAAATCGGTGCGGCGGCGGCCCAGATCGGTGGCTTTGCCGAATTTGGCCTGAACTTCTCGCAATTCGGTGCTGATGCGCGCCCATTGCAACCGCTCGGAGCCAAGCAAATCTTCCAGCGCTGCGCGTTCTTCCAACAGCGCGTCGCGTTCGCGGCGCAACTCCATCTCTTCCAAGCGGCGCAGAGAGCGCAGGCGCATATTGAGGATGGATTCGGCCTGAAGCTCTGTCAACTCGCCCTCGCCGGGCGGGGGGGCGATATAATCGGCCTCTGACATGGCGCGCGGGAAGGCGCGGCCCCATGTCTCGCGCATCAGCGCGTCGCGGGGGGCATCGTCATAGCGGATGATATCTATCACGCGGTCAAGGTTCAGGAAGGCGATGATAAAGCCTTCCAGCACTTCCAGCCGATGGTCGATCTTGTCCAGCCGGTGCTGGCTGCGGCGTTGCAATACGGCGCGGCGGTGATCCACAAAGGCGCGCAGCACTTCGCGCAGGCTGCACACGCGCGGCGTGACGCCATCTATCAGCACATTCATGTTCAGGCTGAAGCGCGTTTCCAGATCGGAATTGCGAAACAACATGCCCATCAGCAATTCGGGATCAACGCTGCGGCTTTTGGGTTCGAGAACGATGCGCACATCATCTGCCGATTCGTCGCGCACATCGGCCAGCAAGGGCACTTTGCGCGTATGGATCACTTCGGCCAATTTCTCTATCAGGCGCGATTTCGGAACCTGAAAGGGAATTTCCGTAACCACGACCTGCCATTGCCCGCGCCCAAGATCTTCCACCTGCCTGCGCGCGCGCAGCCGGAAAGACCCGCGCCCTGTCTGATAGGCGGCAAGGATGGCATCGCGCGGCTCTGCCAGCAGGCCACCTGTGGGGAAATCGGGGCCGGGGATAAGTTTTATCAGGTCTTCATCGGGCAGATCGGGGGCGGCGATAAGGGCAAGACAGCCCTCGATCAACTCGTCCAGATTATGGGGGGGGATATTGGTGGCCATGCCAACCGCAATCCCGCTTGCGCCATTGGCCAGCAGATTGGGAAAGGCTGCGGGCAAGACAATGGGTTCTTCCAGCGTGCCATCATAATTGGGCCGGAAATCCACGGCATTTTCGGCCAACCCTTCCAGCAGGGCCTCTGCGGCATGGGCCATGCGCGCTTCGGTATAGCGCGCGGCGGCGGGGTTATCGCCATCGATATTGCCGAAATTGCCCTGCCCATCCACCAGCGGATAACGCAGGTTGAAATCCTGCGCCAGACGCGCCATGGCGTCATAAATCGCGGCATCGCCATGGGGATGGTAATTGCCCATCACATCGCCCGTAATCTTGGCGGATTTGCGAAACCCGCCATTGGGCGAGAGTTTCAATTCCCGCATGGCAAACAGAATACGTCTGTGCACGGGCTTCAGCCCATCGCGCGCATCGGGAAGTGCGCGGTGCATGATGGTAGACAGCGCATATTGCAGATAGCGCGAGCCTAGTGCCCGGCGCAGCGGCTCTGCGACAGGGGCGGTGAAATCAGTGTTCGCGTCATCATCTTGTGCCATGGTTTCGCAATAGCCCCAGTGATGGGCTACGTCCAGTCCCGATCACACGGCAAGTTTACGCCGCCGCAAAACTTGGCGCTTGTGAGGGGGGCGGGGGCGGCCCTACTCTCGCGCGTGACACCTATATTGCGCGAAGGGGGTTTTCATGCGTGCTCTGTCTGTTGTGGTTTTTGCAAGCCTCGCCCTGCCCGCCACCGCGCAAACCAGCGCACAGATACGCGCGGTCACGCTCTCTACCGCTGGGCTGGCGCTGATAGAGGCGGAGGCGAGCTTGGGCGCAGACGGGCTGCGCCTGCCCATACGCCGCGCGGATATCAATGATTTCCTGAAATCGCTGCGCCTGTCAGACCCGGCAGGCGGTGTGCCGCGCCTGACATTCTCTGGCCCCGGCATGGTGCAAGACACATTCGCCGCCCTGCCCTTTGGCCCCGAAGCGCTAAGCGATCTGCATACCCTTCTGGCCGCGATGGTGGGGGCGCCGGTGCGTGCTGTGCGGCATGGCAATATGTTGGAAGGGGCACTCATGGGCACGGCAGCCCTGCCCTGCCCGCCTGATATGGGCGAGGCCTGTGCCGCGCTGACGCTGCGCATGGCAGATGGCACTTTGCGCCAGATCGCGCTGGACGGAGCAACAGAGCTTGGCTTTCTGGATGAAGGCGACAGCGCGGCCATCGCCCAAGGGCTGGACGCGCTGCGTATGGGCGCGCGCGCGCAAGTGGTGGATGTGACACTGAACAGCACACAGGCAGGGCCGCGCCGGGTGGGCCTTGGCTGGCTGCAACCCGCGCCCTTGTGGAAAACCGCGTGGCGGGCCGAAGACGGGCCAGAGGGTGTGATCCTGACTGGCTGGGCGGTGATTGAAAACACCACCGGACAGGATTGGCAAGATATCTCGCTTACGCTTGCAACCGGGGCCGTGCAGGCGCTGGAGGTGCAGCTTTACGAACGGCTGGAGGCCGCGCGCAAACTCGCCGCCCCGCAGTTTGAACCCGCGTTTGCCGCATCCCAGCCCATGGCACGGGAGATGGCATTTGAGGCCGATATGGCCATTGCCCCTGTGGGAATGGAGGATACAGACAGTTTCTCGCGCTTCACACTGTCGCAGCCCGTCAGCTTGCGCGCGGGTGAGATGATCTCGCTGCCATTTCTGAGCGAGGCGTTGGAAGAGGCACGTCTGACGCTGTACACAGGCGGCAGCGGCAGTTTGCACCCGATGATTGCCATCGAATTTGAAAACCCCCTGCCCCTGCGCCTGCCTGCCGGGGTTGTAACGCTCTATGAACAAGGGCGCGGCCATGCCGGCGATGCCATGATCCCCGAAATGGCACCGGGGGCGCGCGAAGTGATCGAATTTGCCCAAGATACCGCCATGCGCATATCGGAACGCACGCAAGACAGCGTGCAGGTGCGTGCAGGGCGGATTGTGAACGGGGTGTTGCTGATCGAAGAATCGCTTGAGCGGCGTACGGCCTACCGAATAGAGGGCGCGCCCGTTCAGGATCGTGTGCTCACCTTGTTGCACCCGTTACATTCCGGCTGGCAGGTGCAGACCGAAGGCGGTGTTGCGGGCTTTGCAGAGACACGCTTTAGCGTTGCCGTTCCTGCGGGCGAGAATGTGACGCATGAAGTGCTGGAAACCCAGCTTGTCACCACCGAAATCGCGCTCCTGCCGCTGGAGGGTGAGGCGCTGGCCTTCTGGTCTGGCCGTGTGCCCGATGCGGGTTTGCGCGCAACACTTGATGCATTGCAAGCATTGCGCCATGAGGAACAGCGCCTGAGCGCCGAGCTTGCCCAAACTCAAGCGCAAGAGGCGGAATTGGTGGCCGATCAGGCGCGTCTGGCGGGGCTGGTCACGCAGCTTGGTACGGATAGCGCCGCCACGGCCACGCGACGCGCGCGGATAGATGCCATAGATGACGAGATCACAGACGCGCGCGCGGCCCGCGCTACGGCACAGGCGCGGCTGACGGAAATCCGGCAGGAGATAGAGGCGCTTATTGGGGGAAGCTGAGCCTTGGGGCGGCAAAGGTGCGGGCGATTTGCCCGCCTGCTGCGTCAGTGCGGCTGGTTTTATGCATCTCACACAAGATACACAGGGACGGGTTTGAGCGGGTTGGGGACATCTGAGCAAAGCACCAAGCGCGGAATCAAGGCCGCAGGCCGCCCCGCATCGCGGCCCCCTGCGGCAAAACCTTCTATCGGGCGATCAAGACGCACGCCGCGCCTATGGGATAAGGGCAGAAAGCGAGCCTGAAATCCCGCTGCGACAATAATTTCCCGCCATCTGGCCCCCATCTTGCCACAGTTTCACATTAGCGCGATAGATCATCTGGCAAGGAGGCACGCGCATGATCCGAACCCTGATATCAGCCCTGCTGGCGGTGATTGGCATCGCCTCTGCCCCTATGGCGCAGGACAAGCCTTTGGAAATGCTTGAAACCGGCCTTCAGGTGCAGGGCTGGGAAGCGGTGGGGCGCATTGATATCGGCGCCAGCGGCTATTGCACAGGCGCGCTGATTTCGGAAAAGCTAGTGCTGACAGCCGCGCATTGCCTGTTTGCGCGCAACAGTGGCGCGCGACTGCCGGATGATCAGCTTTTGTTTCGCGCAGGTTTTCGCAATGGCCGCGCCGCCGCTGAAGCGCAGGTACTGCGCTCTGTCGTGCATCCGCGATATCTGCCGCTGGGGGGGGTGACGCTGGAAAATGTCTCCTATGATCTGGCGCTATTGGAACTTACATTTCCCATCCGCAGCATGGGTGTTACGCCCTTTGCCGTCTATTCCGAACCGCGCACGGGGGATCAGGTCGGGGTCGTGTCTTATGGGCGGGGAAGGTTGCAAGCCCCCGCGCTGCAAGAGCGCTGCCGCGTACTGGAACGAGACCCGCTGGGCGTGCTGATGATGTCATGCACGGTTGATTTCGGATCATCCGGTGCGCCGGTTTTTGCCATGTCACAGGGGCGGCCACATATTGTCTCTGTCGTGTCTGCCAAAGCGCGCAGCGCGGTGGGCGGGCAGTTGGAAGATGTCTCTCTGGGGGTCGCGCTGGGGCCAAAGCTGGATACCTTGCGCGCAGCACTGGATGCGCGCGACCGCCGGTTCATTCAGCCCCCTGCCATAGGCGCGAACGTGCCGCGCGAGATGAGTGCAGGCGGTGGCGCGCGCTTCTTGCGGCCGTAGCACGGCGGTATATGCCCTTGCCATATGCCGCAGGGGGGGCACCCTCCTCTTTTCCCAAATGGCACGGCTGCTCAATCGCAGCCGCGCGGCCCGCCAATCTGGCCCAAAACACGGCCCGATACAGGTCTTGAAACCCTGCCGCGCCCTTCCCAGATAACCATCGTGCGGGAATGCCGCTTACGGGTTCGCCGCATCACAGCCCTGCGCCTGTCCATGCTGGAAGGCGCACAACCTTGTATCGCTTCTTGACGGAGGATGCTTATGCGTCGTTTTGATCCAACCCCCCTTTACCGCGCCACAATAGGCTTTGACCGTATGGCAGACATGCTTGACCGCGCGCTTGCAACAGACCTGCAAGCACCCAGCTATCCGCCCTACAACATCGAACGCACTGCCGAGAATGCCTATCGCATCTCGATTGCTGTGGCCGGTTTTGCCGCCGATGATCTGAGTGTCGAGGTGAAGGAAACTGCCCTTGTTGTCACTGGCCGTTCATCCGAGGATGACAGCGCGCGCCAGTTTTTGCATCGCGGCATTGCCACACGCGCCTTCGAGCGCCGCTTCCATCTGGCCGATCATGTGCGCGTGACACAGGCCCGCCATGCCGATGGCATGTTGCATATTGATCTGGCGCGCGAATTGCCGGAAGCGCTCAAGCCCCGCCGGATCGAGATCAGCACAGATCTGGCCCGTTTGGCAAATTCTGCCAATATGCCGGATCAGGCGGCCCAACTGGCACAATAAAACGGCCGAGTTTCACAAAAAGGGCGCTCTCTATCAGGGCGCCCTTTATTTCTGAAATGGGCCGCTGAAAGATTATTGCGCCGCAATGGCGTGGAAAGTTTCATTTTCCGCTGATGTCTGCCAATGCTGAGCATATGCGCGCGAAGGGGCAGAGAACGGGTGCTCGGCATTCAGGCGGCGTGCTCTTTTGGCCGCACGTTCCCAGGGAAACCCCGGCAAAGGCTGGGTGCTTTGGTCAATGATCGCTGTCATCCAGCGAGGGGCGGGGCGTGGGGCCATGGCGTTTTCCTTTATCCTGCGCAGTCGGAAAGACTGTAGCCCCCTCTATCACCCCAGATTCGGGCGGCATTGGGACAGGGTGCGGGAATTTCAAAGGCAGCGCCGCCGCGATGCTGTCACAATCGGATCACAGAGATCAGCCGCCCGTAATCGGCCTGCCCCTCATGCACAGAGCGGCGATAGGAATAAAAGCGCCGCGCATCGCCATAGGTGCAATGGCGTATCCATTCGGCCTGCCCAATCCCTGCCGCACGCAAGCGGAACAGGCCAAAACCGGGCAAATCGAACTGATATTTCCCCTGCGCGCCATTGGCAAAGAAGCGGGCGAAATCCGGGTCTTCAGCCAAAAACGTCTCGAAAAACTCTTCCCCCACCTCATAGGCTGCCTGAGAGATGCACGGCCCGATCACTGCTGTGATATTCGCGCGCTCTGCGCCAAGGGCTTCCATGGCATCCACTGTGTTTTCCAGCACGCCCGCCAAGGCCCCGCGCCAGCCTGCATGGGCCGCGCCAATCACCCCGGCATCGGGATCGGCAAACAGCACCGGCTGGCAATCTGCGGTCAGAATCGCCAGTGCCAGCCCCGGTGTGGCGGTGACAATCGCATCGGCCTTGGGTTTGGGCACCCCATCTGCCAAGGGGGTGTTCAGCGTCAGCACATCGGGGGAATGGATTTGATGCACTGTCACAAGTGCTGCGGCGGGAACCTGCATCGCCTCTGCTACCCGCATGCGGTTGAGCCGCACACTGTCACTTTGGTCAGACGATCCGGGGCCGCAATTCAACCCTGCGAATATCCCCGAAGAGGCCCCACCACAGCGCGTGAAAAAGCCATGGCGGAAATCACAGAGCGAGTCAGAGGTCAGAATTTCAAGCGTCATGTGTCAAATCCGGGCAATTCTGGATCAGTGGGTCGCCTTAGCCCAAGCACTTTGAACAGGTGACCCATTTCTTGTGGATGCGTCAAGCGCCGATAGGCGGCAAGATGTGTGTCGCGGGCCGGGCCTTCCAGCCGCTCGGCCAGAGCACCCGCCCGCGCGCCCAGTCCAAGCCGCTCCAGAAACGCGCCTTGCGGGGTCAGGGCCTCTGCCTTCAGGGGCAGGGCCGCGCGGGCCAAAGCCTCAAAATCCACATGCGCGGTCAGATCGGCTTCGCCCGGATGGGCAAGGGGGGGATCATAGCGGTGCGCGCGCAGTGCTTGCAGCGTATCGCCCCGGCTGCGCCAATCGCCGTAATCTATCACCAGCGCCGCGCCCCCCTGCGCGGCAATGCGCGCAGCGATTGCGGCCATGATCGGCTGGGCGGGTTGGCATATCTCTACCATCTGGCCCTCTGTCGTATCGGCCAGCCTGTCTTGCAGCGCCGCCAAAGGCGCAGGGGGCGCAAGGCCAAAACACAGCTTGCCATCTTGCGCGCCCACCATACGCTCGGCCCAGCCATCGCCTTGGCGCAGGAATTGGCGGATAGGCAGGGCATCAAAGAATTCATTGGCGACCAGAAACAGCGGGCTGTCGGGCAGGGTATCGGCGCTGTCATGAAATTGCGGCGCAAAACTTGCCAGCAGCTCTGCCTGCCTTGCGCGCAGCACAGGGCTTGCTTCTATCAGATGCAGGCGCATTGCGGCACGAAAGCCCGGCACGCGGGCCGTGGCGCGCAGCGCATCGGCCATCAATGTGCCGCGACCGGGGCCTAATTCAGCCAGCGCAAAGGGGGCCGGGGCGCCCTGATCCATCCAGATTTGCGCCAGACACAGGCCCAGCATCTCGCCAAACATCTGGCTGATTTCGGGCGCAGTGGTGAAATCCCCTGCCGCGCCCAGCGGGTCGCGGGTGGTGTAATACCCATGCGCCGGGTGCAGCAGGCACAGCAGCATATATTCGGCAATGCTGATCGGGCCTTGGCGAGCGATCTGGCGCAGCAACAGGGGCGCAAGTGCGCTCATATGCGCTTGCGCCAAAGCAGCAGCGCAACCCCGGCCAGAACCATCGGCAGCGACAGCGCTTGCCCCATTGTCACCCCCAAAGGCCCAAGGCTCAGCACATGGCCCAAAGGGTTATCGAGCGTAATGAATTGCGCATCGGGCTGGCGGAAAAATTCCACTGTAAAGCGCCCCAGCCCATAGCCTGCCAGAAATACCCCAGTCACCGTGCCGGGCCGCTTGAGCGCACCGCGCCGCCAGACCAGAAAGGCCAGCACAGCAAACAAGACAGCCCCCTCCAGCGCCGCCTCATACAGCTGCGTTGGATGGCGCGCGCAGTAAAGTTCGGGCCAGTCAAACGGGCAGTTCTGCGCCTGCGCGCCGGGAAAGATCACCCCCCAGGGCTGCACGGGGGGCCGGCCCCATAATTCGGCATTTATGAAATTCGCCACCCGCCCAAGGCCAATGCCTATGGGCGCGACCAGCGCCATCGCATCGGCAATCTGCAAGGGGGCCACACCATGGCGGCGGCAAAACACCAGCCCTGCCACCACAACCCCGGCCATCCCCCCATGAAAGGACATCCCCCCTTCCCAGACGCGCAAAATCTCTGCCGGGTTGGCCAGATAATAGCCGGGCTTGTAAAACAGCACAAAGCCCAGCCGCCGCCCCCGCAGTACCCCGCCACTCCCATAGGTTCGCATGCTTTCAAGCGGCGAAGGCGGGGTGGGGGCGGTATTGGCAGGC
>JAIUNA010000091.1 GCA_022565265.1 Roseinatronobacter sp.
GGGGCTGACACCTTCTTCAGGGGTCAGCAATTCTACGTCTGCGGATGTCTCGGAAAGCGCGCGAATGATCGCAGGTGCTGGCGGGCGGGTTGAGCGCAGCTTGACCTCCAACTCCCATTCTGGCCCTGCAGTGAAGGGGATATCGCCCAACCAGTTGATTTCGCGCACAGGTACAGTACGCGTTGCGAGCGCTGTCTTTGGCCCTACCACCACCCGCCGTGTATCGGGATCAAGCCGCACCACATAAAGCGGATCACTCAGCCACCCAATGCCAAGCCCTCTGCGCTGGCCAATTGTGTAATGAATGACGCCCTGATGCTGGCCCAGTACAGTGCCATCCAGCGCCACAATCTCGCCGGGATCGGCTGCGCCGGGGCGCAGTTTCTGGATAACAGCAGCATAATTGCCATCGGGCACGAAGCAGATATCCTGACTGTCGGGCTTATCGGCCACGCTTAGCCCATGGCGCGCCGCCAGCGCACGGGTTTCGGCCTTGGTTTCCAGATGCCCCAATGGAAAGCGCAAGAACTCCAGCTGCTCGCGCGTGGTGGAGAACAGAAAATAGCTTTGATCGCGCACCGGATCGGCTGCGCGGTGCAACTCTGGCCCCGACAGGCCCATCTTGCGCTGAATGTAATGCCCTGTTGCCATGCAATCCGCGCCCAGATCGCGCGCAGTTTCCAGCAGATCGCGGAATTTCACGCGCTCATTGCAGCGGATGCAGGGCACAGGGGTCGCCCCGGCCAGATAGGCATCTGCAAATTCATCGATCACGGCTTCACGAAAATGGGATTCGTAATCCAGCACATAATGAGGAAAGCCCATATCTTCGGCCACGCGGCGCGCATCGTGGATATCGCGCCCCGCACAACAGGCGCCTTTCTTGGCCAAGGCCGCGCCATGATCGTAAAGCTGCAGCGTTACCCCCACAACATCATATCCCTCGGCTGCCAGTTCGGCGGCAACGACAGAGCTGTCCACTCCGCCCGACATGGCAACGACCACGCGCGTCTCGGCAGGGGGCTTGGCAATGCCAAGCGAATTCAATGGCGGGTCATAGGGCATGGGATTCTCCGGTGATCTTGCAAAATATAAGAAAACCCTATCTATTCTCAACCCCCCAGCCGCCTCCTTGTAAACGCTGCGTTAATCACAGCACGCCACCCTTTCTCGCAGTCTTGGGGACTGGGTGTAGAAGGACGATGACATGTATATCAAACGCGTCGAAGGGCCGCGCGCGGTGACGCTGGAGGACGGGACGATTCTGACATTGGCGGATTTGCCCCCGAAAAACACGCGCCGCTGGGTTGCCAGCCGCAAGGCAATCGTGATCCGCGCTGTAGAAACGGGCTTGCTGACGCGCGAAGCTGCGCTGGAGCGCTATGATCTGTCAGAAGAAGAGTTCGATCTGTGGCAAAAGGCCGTCACACGCCACGGAATGAACGCGCTGAAAGTGACTGCATTGCAAAAATATAGACAACTATAGAGAGAATATTTATCTTAATCTCACTCGGTAACCGAGAATTAACTTTTTTGCGAAAAGGTGGGTTGACCGAGATAGAGGAGAAGATTGATGCGGGTTTTGCTTGTCGAAGATGATCCAACGACCTCGCGCAGTATCGAATTGATGCTTACGCATTCAAATTTCAATGTCTATTGCACTGATCTGGGCGAAGATGCGATCGAACTCAGCAAGCTTTATGATTACGACCTGATCCTTCTTGATCTCAACTTGCCGGACATGGCGGGGCTTGAGGTGTTGCGTCAGGTCAGGCTGGCGCGGGTTGATACGCCGATTCTGATCCTCACGGGTGATTCGGATACGGATACCAAGCTGCGCGGCTTTGGGGGCGGGGCGGATGATTACCTGACCAAGCCGTTCCACCGCGAAGAACTTGTCGCGCGTATTCATGCCATCATCCGGCGCAGCAAAGGGCATGCGCAATCCGTTATCCGAACAGGGAAAATAGCTGTCAATCTGGATGCGAAAACCGTGGAAACTGACAGCGGCATGGTGCATCTGACAGGCAAAGAATACCAGATGCTGGAATTGCTAAGCCTGCGCAAGGGCACAACCTTGACCAAGGAAATGTTCCTCAACCACCTGTATGGCGGCATGGATGAGCCTGAATTGAAGATCATAGACGTCTTCATTTGCAAGCTGCGCAAAAAGCTGGCCGAAGCCACCGGGGGCGATAGCTATATCGATACTGTCTGGGGGCGGGGCTATGTGCTGCGCGATCCCATCATTGAATCGGGAAAGCTGGTGCGTGACGCAATGTCGGCCTGAACGGATTTGCAGCGCTGGGGGCTAGACCTGACACGCCCACAGACCTATCACTCTGCCCATGAAGAACAGGTCAGACAGGGGCAGGGCTTTGGCCGGACAGAGACAGACCGAAAGCGCAGACCAGATGCGCGCCATTTCCGATCTCGACGAAGCCGCCGCGCGGGAAGAACTCGCGCGGTTGGCAGAGGTGCTGGCGCGTGCCAATGCGGCCTATCATACTGATGATGCGCCCATCATGTCGGATGCGGAATTTGACAGGCTGCGCCAACGCAATGCCCAGATAGAGGCGCGGTTTCCGGGGCTGATCCGCCCCGACAGCCCCAGCGCGCAGATTGGGGCCGCCCCCTCTGACGGCTTTGGCAAAATTCGCCATGCCAAGCGCATGCTCTCGTTGGCAAATGCCTTCGAGGATGCCGATGTTGTGGATTTCGTTGCAAGCATTCGCCGTTTCCTGTCTTTGCCCGAAGAGGCGCCCATCGCCTTCACCGCAGAACCGAAAATTGACGGGCTTTCCCTGTCATTGCGCTATGAGGGAGGGCGGCTCATCCATGCGGCCACGCGCGGCGATGGTGAGACCGGCGAAGATGTGACTGCCAATGCCCGTACAATTACAGAAATTCCGCAGATTTTAACCAATGCCCCTGCCGTGCTGGAAGTGCGCGGCGAAGTGTATATGGCCCATGCTGATTTCGCCGCGCTTAATTCGCGCCAAGCTCAGGCGGCCGCAAAAACATTCGCCAATCCGCGCAATGCTGCGGCAGGATCGTTGCGCCAATTGGATGCAGAGATCACCCGCGCCCGGCCCTTGCGCTTTTTTGCCTATGCTTGGGGAGAGTTGTCAGAGCCGCTAGCGCCCACACAGACCGGCGCAATCGCGCGGCTGGCACAATTTGGCTTTACCACCAATCCACGTTTTCGGCGCTGCGCCACAGTGCAGGAGATGCTTGCAACCTACGCCGAAATTGCGGCCGAACGCGCCGCGCTTGGCTACGATATCGACGGTGTTGTCTACAAGCTGGATGATCTGGCCTTGCAAGACAGGCTGGGCCTACGCTCAACGACACCACGCTGGGCGATTGCGCATAAATTCCCCGCCGAACGCGCCTGGACAGAGCTGGAAGGGATCGACATTCAAGTGGGGCGCACAGGCGCGCTAAGCCCTGTGGCCCGGCTAAAGCCCGTTACAGTTGGCGGTGTGGTCGTCTCTAACGCAACGCTTCATAACGAGGATTATGTCGCCGGGCGCGATTCTCGCGGTCTGCCTATCCGCGAGGGGCGCGATATCCGGGTGGGCGATTGGGTGGAGGTGTACCGCGCGGGTGATGTGATTCCGAAAATCCGCGATATCGACATTGCACGCCGTCCCACCAGCGCCGCCCCCTTTGAAATGCCCGATACCTGCCCCGAATGTGGCAGCCCAGCCCTGCGCGCGCCGGGCGATTCCGTGCGTCGTTGCTCTGGCGGGATGATCTGCCCTGCACAAGCCGTGGAGCGTTTGAAACATTTTGTCAGCCGCGCGGCCTTTGATATCGAGGGGCTGGGCGCAAAGCAGATCGAAGCCTTCTGGCGCGATGGCTGGATCACCTCGCCCCAAGAAATTTTCACGCTTCAAGATCGTTTTGGCCCCGGTCAGCCGCGGCAGGTTAAAAACCGCGAAGGCTGGGGCGAAAAATCGGCACAGAACCTGTTTGAGGCGATTGACGAAAAGCGTAGAATCCCGCTGGCGCGCTTCATCTATGCGCTGGGAATTCGCCATGTGGGCGAAACATCGGCCGGAATGCTGGCCGCGCATTATGGCACTTGGCCCGCTTTTCGGCAGGCGATGGCAGAGGCCTGCGACTCTGCCAGCCCCGCATATGCGGAACTGACCGCCATTGACGGGGTTGGCCCGGTTATGGCGCAATCGCTTCTGACCAGCTTTCAGGCAGAGCGCGCCGAGATTGACGCGCTGGCCGCATTGCTGAAGATTGATGCGGCACAGGCCCGCGCAACAGACAGCCCTATCGCCGGGAAAACCCTTGTCTTTACGGGCACGCTTGAACGCATGAGCCGCGCCGAGGCCAAGGCCCGCGCGGAAGCGATGGGGGCCAAGGTTGCGGGGTCTGTTTCTGCCAAGACAGATATTCTGATTGCCGGGCCGGGCGCTGGAAGCAAGGCCACCAAGGCCGCAGCACTGGGGATAGAGGTAGTTGACGAAGACACTTGGCTTGCCATGATCGGGGCTGGATAACATGGCCGCGCGGCCCGAAATCCTGTTTCCGCTTTTTGCCGAGTTGGAAGCTCTGGACGGGGTTGGCCCTAAAACTACAAAGCATTTCAGCGCTTTGCATGTGCAAACGCCGCGCGACCTGATCTTCCATCTGCCCCATAACCTGATTGACCGCACGCGCCGCGACAGCCTGCGCGGGGTGGAATTTCCCGCCATTGCTACGGTCGAAGTGGTGATCGGCGCGCATGCGCCCCCCCGCAGCCGGGGCAAGCCTTACCGCATTCATGTGCGCGATATGTTGCAAGAGTGGCAATTGGTATTTTTTCACGCGCGCGGCGATTATCTGCAAAAGCTGCTGCCCACAGGGCAGAGGCGGCTTGTCTCTGGCAAGGTGGAGTTATTCGACGGGATTGCTCAGATGGTGCATCCCGATCATATCCTGCGCCCGGAGGATGCAGCCGAATTGCCACAGACAGAGCCTGTTTATGCGCTATGTGCCGGGATAAGTGCAAAACAGATGGTCAAAGCCGTTGCTGCCGCCTGCGCGCGCGCGCCCATGCTGGCGGAATGGATTGATCTGCCGCTGAAAGCGCAGATGGGGTGGCCGGATTGGCAGCATGCAATCCTTGCTGCTCACAGCCCGGCCACGTTGTCAGATTTGAGCGCAGACAGCCCCGCGCGGGCGCGGCTGGCCTATGATGAATTGCTGGCCCATCAACTTACCCTTGCATTGGCGCGCGCACGCGCGCGGCGCAAATCTGGCCGCACAAGCCGGGGCGATGGGCATTTGCGCGCAAAAGTTCTGGCCGCGCTGGAGTTTTCCCCCACAGGGGCGCAGGATCGTGCGATTGCCGAAATCGCGGCGGATATGGCCATGCCAACCCGTATGAACCGGCTATTGCAAGGGGATGTGGGCGCGGGCAAAACACTTGTGGCGCTGATGGCGTTGCTTGTCGCCGTTGAAGCGGGTGGGCAGGGGGTGATGATGGCCCCCACCGAAATTCTGGCCCGGCAGCATTATGAAAGCCTTGCGCCGCTGGCCAAGTTGGCGGGGGTGGAATTGGCGCTTCTGACAGGGCGCGACAAAGGGGCAGAGCGCGCGCGCAAACTGGCTGAACTGGTGCAAGGCCGGATACAGATTATAGTGGGCACACATGCCGTATTCCAGAAATCGGTAGAATTTGGCGATCTGCGCTTGGCCGTGGTGGATGAGCAACACCGCTTTGGCGTGACCCAGCGTGCGGCCCTGTCGGAAAAGGGGCTGGGGGTGGATGTGCTGGTGATGACAGCCACGCCCATTCCGCGCTCGCTGGCCTTGGCACAATATGGGGATATGGATATCTCTGTGCTGGATGAAAAGCCACCGGGCCGGAAACCCGTTCAGACTGCGCTGGTCTCGACCGCGCGTATGGCCGAGGTGATAGACCATCTGCGCCGCGCGATTGCCGAGGGGCGACAAGCCTATTGGGTTTGCCCCTTGGTGGAGGAATCGGAACTGAGCGACCTGACCGCCGCAGAGGCCCGGTTTGCCCATCTGCGTGCAGCTTTGGGCGAGGGCGCGGTGGGGCTGGTGCATGGGCAATTGCCCCCGGCCGATAAAGATGCCGCCATGGCCCGGTTTGTGGCAGGAGAGACAAAACTTCTGGTTGCCACAACTGTGATTGAAGTGGGGGTGAATGTGCCCATGGCCTCTATCATGGTGATAGAACGAGCTGAGAGTTTCGGGCTGGCGCAGCTTCACCAGTTGCGCGGGCGTGTTGGGCGTGGCTCTGCGGCCTCGACTTGTTTGTTGATGTATGAGGCGCCTTTGGGCGAAACTGCCGCGCGCCGCCTGAAACTCTTGCGCGACACAGAAGATGGGTTTCGCATTGCCGAGGAAGATATGGCCATTCGCGGTGCGGGCGATCTGATTGGCACAGCGCAATCGGGCCTGCCGCGTTTTCGCGTGGCCGATCTGGAACGCCAAGCCCCGCTTATGGCCATCGCGCAGCGTGATGCGCGCAAATTGCTGCATGATGATCCCGAACTTGCCAGCCCGCGCGGGGAGGCCGTGCGCGCGCTGTTGTGGTTGATGGAGCAGGATAAAGCGATCCGCTATCTCTCTGTTGGGTGATGTTCCGCAAATGTTCTTGACGTAGCGGCAAGAATATGTGAGAACAATATAGCAACATAAGCGATGGAGGATGTCATGATCCGCGACAAAGCCCTGTTCTGGAAAGACCTTGCTGGTGCAGCAGCCTTGGCTGTAATTGTTCTTGCCACTTTGCATCTGCCGTTATTTGCCTGAGCCATCTGATTGCCTGCTGTTCTACAACCCAGACTGCCTGCCTAGTGCCGCCATGCCCGCCCGCATGTGCGGCGTTTTTTTCGTCTGTTTATTTGCCAAACCTCCTGACAGGGGCTATTTGGGGCACAAAGCAACAGGTGCAGCATGACACAGACTATCCATATCATCGGCGGCGGGATGGCCGGATCAGAGGCCGCATGGCAGGCGGCCAATATGGGGGTGCAGGTGGTGCTGCATGAAATGCGCCCCAAGATCGGCACCTTCGCCCATCAGACAGAATATCTGGCCGAAATGGTTTGTTCCAATTCCTTCCGCTCGGATGATGACGAACAAAACGCGGTGGGCCTGCTGCATTGGGAAATGCGCGCGGCAGGCGGATTGATCATGCATATGGCCGATCAAAACGCGCTTCCTGCCGGGGGCGCGTTGGCGGTGGATCGTGACGCTTTCGCGCAAGCGGTGACAGAGCGCCTGCTGGCCCATCCCAATATCCAGCTTGCCCGCGATGAAATCCGCAGCCTGCCAGAGGAGGGCACATGGATCATTGCGACAGGCCCGCTCACATCAGATGCGCTGGGGCAGGCAATAGCGCAGGAAACAGGGGCCGAGGCTTTGGCCTTTTTCGATGCCATTGCTCCGATCGTGTATTTCGAATCCATCGACATGTCCAAAGCATGGTTTCAGTCGCGCTATGACAAGGGCGAAACAGAGGAAGAGCGCAAAGCATATCTCAATTGCCCGATGACACGCGCAGAGTATGAGGCATTTATAGACGCCCTGCTTGCCGCTGATAAAACAGAGTTTCATGAAGGGGAAACAGCGGGCTATTTCGATGGTTGCTTGCCAATAGAGGTGATGGCAGAGCGTGGGCGCGAAACTCTGCGCCATGGGCCAATGAAGCCCGTGGGCCTGACAAATCCCCATGCGCCCGATGTCAAACCCTATGCCGTGGTGCAGTTGCGCCGCGATAATGCGCTGGGAACCCTCTACAATATTGTGGGCTTTCAGACCAAGATGAAATATGGCGCGCAAACTTCTGTTTTTAAAACAATTCCAGGGCTGGAAGATGCCTCGTTTGCGCGGCTTGGCGGGATTCATCGCAATACATTCCTCAATTCACCCACGCTGCTTGATGATCAGTTGCGCCTGCGCTCCAAGCCCCACATCCGCTTTGCGGGCCAGATTACAGGGGTTGAGGGCTATGTGGAATCCGCCGCAATGGGGCTTTTGGCAGGGCGCATGGCAGCGGCGGAATTGCTGGGCGCGCGGTTGGATGCACCCCCGCGCGAAACGGCAATGGGTGCGCTGGTGCACCACATTACCGGCGGGGCAGAGGCCAAGACATTTCAGCCCATGAACGTAAATTTTGGCCTTTTCCCCCCGATAGATGCCAAAGGCGGGCGGCGCGGGCGACGGGATCGCTACAAAGCCTACACAGACCGCGCCAAAGACGCTTTCAATGCATGGCTGGGCCATGCCGGGCGCGATGCGGCCTGAAGGCCAGATTACCCGGTTTGCCCCATCGCCCACAGGGCCTTTGCATTTGGGCCATGCCTATGCGGCCCTTATGGCGGCGCAGCGTGGGGCAGGGTGCTTCCTGCTGCGAATAGAGGATATCGACCAAAGCCGGTGCCGCGCGGAATATGAGGCACAGATTTATGAGGATTTGCGCTGGCTGGGCCTGAACTGGCCCGAACCCGTTATGCGCCAATCCACCCGCCTTGGGGCTTACCGTGCGGCCTTGGCGCGGCTGGCAGATATGGGGCTGGTTTATCCTTGTCGCTGCCGCCGCGCCGATATGCGCGCGGCCCTGTCTGCGCCGCAAGAAGGTGCAATCCCAGAGGGGCCGGAGGGGCCGATTTATCCGGGCCTGTGCCGTGGCCGCGCGCTCTCCGAGGCCGGGGCGGAAGATGCGCTTCGTCTGGATATTCGCGCAGCCGTGGCGCGGGTTGGGAATGTGCGCTTCACCGAATTTGCAGACGCGCATTTCGGAGACCATGAAAGCAGCCCCGATGAAATGATTGCAGGTATTGGCGATGTGGTGCTTGCGCGCCGCGATATGGGCACAAGCTATCATCTGTCGGTCGTGGTGGATGATGCCGCGCAGGAGATTTCAGAGGTCACGCGCGGCGCGGATCTGTTTGGCGCGACAATATTACATATCTTGCTTCAGAGGTTGCTGGAGCTTCCAACGCCAAGATATTATCATCACAAGCTTATCCGGGACGATGCTGGCAAGCGCCTTGCCAAGCGCGATGATGCCCGCGCACTGTCGCGCTACCGCGCCGACGGGGCAACACCGCAAGATATACGGGCTATGCTTGGTCTGTGAGCGGGGCCATCAATTCCACCTCTGCGCCATCGCGCACGGCGGTATAGAAACAGCTTTGACGCAGTGTGTGGCAAGCAGGGCCGGATTGTTCCACCAGCACCAACAGGCAATCGCGGTCGCAATCCAGCCGAAAATCCACCAGCTTTTGCACATGGCCCGATGTTTCGCCCTTTACCCAGAATGCTTGCCGCGAGCGTGACCAATAGGTGACACGCCCACTTTCCAATGTGCGCGCCACTGCGTCTGCGTTCATCCATGCCATCATCAGCACTTGCCCGCTGGCATGGTCTTGCGCGATGGCCGGGATAAGCCCATTTTCATCATATGTGAGGGTTTGCGGATTGAATGTCATGCGCTATGTCCTGTCTAACACGCCCGTTTCTAACGCGGCACGCGCGCAAGGAAAACCCGCTATGGCCGAGAATGCTGATCTGATCAAACTCTATTCCGCCCGTATTCTGGCTCTGGCTGCGGATATACCGTATCACGCCCGGCTGGACGCCCCGCAAGCCAGTGTCAAACGCCGCTCGCCGCTCTGTGGCTCTACTGTGACGGTTGATCTGGATATGCAGGACGGGCGCGTCAGCCGTTTTGGGCAAGATGTGAAAGCCTGTGCTTTGGGTCAGGCGGCGGCGGCCATACTGGGCCAAGCCGTGATCGGGCGCAGCGCGTCAGAACTGGCTCAGGCGCGCGATGAATTGCGCGCGATGCTTACACAGGATGGCCCTATTCCCGCGGCTCCGTTTGCAGGCTATGAAGTGCTTTTGCCCGCGCGCGAGTATCGCAATCGCCACGCCTCGATCCTCTTGGCGCTGGATGCTGCCGCAGAGGCCAGCGCAGAAGCTTTTGCCGCAGCGCAAGCGCGGTAATCAAGTGACAACATCGGGTTTTGCGCGCTCCAGCCGCGCCGCAAGGCCTGTCATCGTTTCGCAGGCCACAATCACATCTGCCAGCGCCTCTTGCGGGTCGCGCGCCAGCCCATCGGGGCCGGGCGCGTAGCGTTCCATATATACGCGCAAGGTGGCCCCCGCCGTGCCTGTGCCCGATAGCCGAAGCACCAGCCGCGCGCCTTCGGCAAAGCTGATCTGCAATCCCTGGCCTGTGGTGACGCTGCCATCAACCGGGTCGGTATATGAAAAATCCTCCGCGCTGTGCACTGTAAGCGCCCCGAAGCACTGACCGGGCAAGGCCCCAAGCTGCGCGCGCAGATCACGCACCAGCGCGTCGGCTTCTGTTGCGTCCACCTCCTCATAATCATGGCGCGAATAGTAATGCCGCCCGAATTCGTGCCAATGCGCGGCCATGATATGGGCCACGGATTGGCGGCGCACGGCCAGAATATTAAGCCACATCAGCACAGCCCAAAGCCCGTCTTTTTCGCGGATATGGTCAGAGCCTGTGCCCGCAGATTCCTCGCCGCATAAGGTGGCGCGCCCGTCATCCAGCAAATTGCCAAAGAATTTCCAGCCCGTGGGCGTGGCATAGCAGGGCAGGCCGCGCGCCTGTGCCACCGCGTCCAGAGCGGCCGAACTGGGCATAGACCGCGCAACCCCCGCCAGACCATGCGCAAAGCCCGGCACAAGATGGGCATTTGCCGCAATTACTGCCAAACTGTCTGACGGTGTAACATATACCCCGCGCCCCAATATCATGTTGCGATCCCCATCCCCGTCAGAGGCCGCGCCGAAATCCGGCGCATCTGGCCCCATCAGGCTATCCACCAGATCACGCGCCCAGACGGGGTTGGGATCTGGATGGCCGCCGCCAAAGTCGGGCAGGGGGGTCGCATTGCGCAAAGCACTTTCCGGCGCGCCCAGACGGTGCACCAGAATTTCCCGCGCATAAGGGCCAGTGATGGCGTGCATCGCGTCAAAGCTGATCTGAAACCCTGTTTGCAGAAGCGCGCGAATGGCCGGGAAATCAAACAGCTTTTCCATCAGCGCAGCATAATCTGAGACAGGGTCGATGATGTCTACCATCATCGTGCCAAGTTGCTGTGGGCCAAGTGTGGAGATATCCAGCTCCGCA